>JAUWOJ010000089.1 GCA_030612175.1 Candidatus Bipolaricaulota bacterium
CCCCGGGAACTGCTGAAGGAAGAAGGATTCGACGATCTTTGCTCCCAGCCCGGGGGTTTCCTGCTGAAAGATGATTCTTATCCCCCGCAGTGTTGTATCTGGTTCCAATCCAACTAGAATTGATATTACACCGCTATAGCCGCTTTGCTCGGCCATAAACGCGCGGCCAAGTGGTTGTTGCTCGGCCAATGGAATGTACAGGTCATTTTGTTCATCGTAGGTGAAGCCGTCCATTTTTGGGAACAAGGTTATAAGCATCCTGGCGATTTCGTCTTCCTTGGCGAGTTCGATCTTGTCCTTGGTGATCGCGTCTGTTAGGGTAAGTGCAACAACAGAGATGAACACAATCAGGGTCAGAAAGATAACCGGAGAAAATCCGTTCGTTCTTGCTCCCATCTTAGGCCCCCTTTCTTGTTGTTCGCATGTACCCATAAGGCTTTGGACGCACGTAGCGGTCAATGAGCGGGGTGACTGCATTCATCAGCAGGATCGAGTAACAGACCCCTTCGGGCATGGTTCCCAGCACCCTGATCACCACAACCAGTATTCCCGCTCCGACTGCAAAGATGATCTTTCCTTTGGTGGTGAGAGGGCTTGTCACATAATCTGTTGCCATGAAGAATGCCCCAAGCATTAAGCCTCCTGCCAGAAGATGGAATAGTGGATCCTGCCCCATGATCCAGCTTAACAGGAAGACTGTGCCAATGAAGAATACCGGTACTTGCCACTTGATTAGGCCAAATGCGAGCAGGATTGCTCCACCAATCAGGATCAGCAGAGCAGAAGTTTCCCCCACACTGCCCGCGACGTTTCCCAGGAATAGAGCTTTATATGGGACGCCGTTGGTGAGAGCAGTGATGAATCCTTCACTAAGTGGCGTCGCCGCAGTAACCCCATCTGCTACGAATGAGCTAACTGGCGCAATCCATCGGGTCAACGCACCTGCAAATGAGAGGGTAACAAATGCTCTTCCAGCTAGCGCCGGATTGAATATGTTATGTCCCAATCCGCCAAATGCTTCCTTGGCGATGGCAATGCAGAACACCGCTCCTACCGCAATAATCCATAATGGCGTGCGAGGGGGCATTACCAGAACCAATAGAATTCCGGTAACGATAGCGCTTCCGTCCATGTGGAATGGTTGGCGGCGCATCAATTTGGCAACGTATTCAGTCAGTACGGCGCACAGCACTCCAGTAGCGAGCATGAGTAGGACATACAGCCCAAAGAAATACACCGCCCCTGCACAGGGGAACAAGAGCGCTAATGTTACAATGTACATGTCTCTGTTGATCGAGGCATTTCCTCGCAGGTGAGGAGCAGGAGACAGCACAAGTTTGCTCATCTTGTCCATCACTTTATCCCTCGCTTTCGCAATTCGGTTTTCCCGTTCTTGATGTAGGAGACAAGTGGGATGTTTGCCGGGCAGCTGTACGCGCATGCTCCGCATTCAACGCAGTTGGCGATGTGATAGTCGGGCAATGCTTCATATTCTCCTTTCTTGTCGCAGTTAACGAACATCAAGGGCATTAGTCCCATGGGACAGCTATCGATGCACCGACCGCAACGGATACATGAATGTTCGTCGCGGAAATCACTTCTCGTTAAGAGCACGCAGTTTGTTCCCTTGATTATTGGAGAGTCATATGTTGGTTGCGCAATTCCCATCATTGGGCCACCGAAAATCACTTGGTCTACAGATGTGTCTGGTTCTCCACATAGCTCAATCAAGGATGACGCAGCTGTTCCAAAGCGAGCCAGAAGGTTCTTTGGTTCACTGACCCTACCCGCAACCGTGACCACGCGTTCAACAAGCGGCTTTCCAAGTGTTACGGCGTCAGAGATTGCAGCCAGGGTTGCTACGTTTTGGACGACAGCTCCCACATCCATGGGTAGCCCTCCCTCTGGAACCTCAACATGGAGAATTGACTTAACGAGCGTCTTCTCCGCACCCATGGGGTATCTTGACGGAACCGCGACGACAGTTATTCTCTCGGGCGGGGACAATTGAGCCAGAGTTTTGCGCATTCGCTCGATTGCCCGTGGTTTGTTATCCTCAATTGCGATATGGGCTCTTGTCACGGAGAGAACTTGCATCGCAATCTTGATGCCAGCGATGATTTTGTCAGTTTCTTCAAGCATCAGGCGATCATCGGCAGTGATATAAGGCTCGCATTCCGCTCCATTGACGATCACTGTGTGAATGTGTTTCTGCGGCGGCGGGTTGAGTTTTACATGAGTTGGAAATGTCGCTCCGCCCATCCCCACAATCCCTGCATTCTGGATTCTTGTCAGGATTTGCTCATTCGATAGATTCTTGGGATCAGCAGGGACAAGCTCAATCCATTCATCTTTTCCATCCGATTCAATAATTATTGCAGGGACAGGTTGCCCTGTTATTGGGCTTGCTATGGTAGTGACTTGCTTCACCGTTCCCGAGATGGTGGCATGTATCGGTGCCGAGACAAAGCCATCGGATTCAGCGATCACTTGTCCTACCTTGACCTCATCGCCTCGCTTCACTACTGCCTTGGCACAAGCGCCAATATGCTGCTGTAAAGGAAGGATGACCTTACTGGGCAGAGGCATGTGTTCTATCGCTCTTGCTCTGGTCAACTTACGCGCCGGTGGATGCACTCCTGTTCGGCGCCTCAGTCCTAATCCTTGAAGAACATGCATCTTCATAAATTGTCCTGCTTCTTGTCTTCGTAGATGCTTAATCCGCTTGACGTGTAGATTTGGCTGGGCTCCTCGTAATCTACAATCAAAGCCTCTACATCTGGCAAGGAATCTACAAGTGTGATTCCTTCGGTTGGGCCAAGGACAAACGTAGCGGTAGCTAGACAGTCGGCCTGTACGCAGGTTGGGGAGATCACGGTGGCGCTGGAAGAACCGTGAGAAGAGTACCCAGTTCTTGGATCGATGATGTGTCCTACCTCTGCTTCCTCGTCGAAGTACCGTTCGTAGTTACCAGATGTGGCTAGGGCGCCATCACCAAGCAGGAAGCGCGCTAAGTGGTTATCAGGATTACTTGGATCACGCAATATTATTTCCCACTTTCCTGTAGGTTTGCCTCCAAATACACCGATATCGCCTCCCGCATTGATTAGAGCATGTTGTATTCCCGCGGCCCGTAGCACAGCCAATCCCTGATCGACAATGTATCCTTTGGCCAAACCACCCAGTGTGATTTTCATCCCTGGCGCTAGGGAGACCGAATAATGTGGCGTGGTAGAAAGCGTAATCTTGTCTGCTCCAGTAAGAGGCAACGTGTCTGCAATAATCTCTTGCTGTTCTGATAGTTCAAGCTCCCAGAATTGTTGTTGACTATCCGGTTTGTAGCGCCACAGCTCGAGAAGGGGCTCTACAGTAATGTCGAATGTGCCCTTAGTTAGCTCATAGCATTCCTTGGCGGTTGTGATGATCTCCCACAGCTCAGAAGAAGGATTGTCCAATTGGCCTTGAAGGTTGAGACGGAATGCCTCTGAGCTGCTATCGTAGATTGAAGCGATTTGCTCGATCTCTGACATGCGGTTGAAGGCAGCGTCAATGGCCGTCTCAGCTGTTTTTTCATCTGAAGCATATACGATGATTGTGACCGATGTATCCATCATCTCGCGGCGACCCTGAAATTCAACAGCGGGTGGAGGAAAGAAGAAATGGTTGATAGAGAATACAATCGCCAATGCGATAACCAGTATAAGTGGTATCAGTTTCTTCATGTCGAAGTGTTGCTTAGCATCTCTTGTCAACGGTTCTTATCCCCCTTGAAGGAAAGCTATAGCTAGTGGGCATTATAGCAACTCTGGGAGTGATTGACAATGCCGCA
>JAUWOJ010000055.1 GCA_030612175.1 Candidatus Bipolaricaulota bacterium
AGGCGAGGTAGTAGTGATTTGTGGACCCTCTGGCTCCGGAAAATCCACGTGCATCCGCACGATAAACCGCTTGGAAGAGCACCAACGGGGACAGATCATCGTGGACGGGATAGAGCTAACAAACGATCTGCGCAACATAGAAGCTATCCGGCGTGAAGTTGGCATAGTCTTCCAGCAATTCAATCTATTTCCGCACCTTACCGCACTGCAGAATGTCTCTCTTGCGCCTTTTTGGGTGCTGAAGATGAGGAAGAGCAAGGCAGAAGAAGCCGCGATGAAGCTCCTTGAGCGTGTCGGCATCCCTGAACAGGCACAGAAATACCCAGCACAGCTTTCTGGTGGTCAGCAACAACGGGTGGCCATCGCACGCGCATTGGCGATGAGCCCCAAGATCATGCTCTTTGACGAGCCGACCTCGGCACTGGATCCAGAGATGATCAAAGAGGTGCTCGATGTGATGAAGAACTTGGCGCGTAGCGGTATGACGATGATTGTGGTCACTCACGAAATGGGCTTTGCGCGCGAAGTGGCAGACCGGATTATCTTCTTCGATTATGGTCAGCTGGTCGAGGAGAATACTCCCGAGGAATTCTTCCACAACCCGAAGCCCGATCGCACGAAGCTCTTCCTATCTCAGCTTCTGGAATACTAGATGAATGCGGCTTTCCTTATGAGATACGGAAGACCCAGCCGGTAACAAGCCCTAATAAGGCAATGCATTCTCTTGACAGAGATTCCCTTTTGTGCTATGGATTGAGGAATACTGATTGGCTTTGCCCACGAGAAAGGAACAGCGTACTATCTGATACCAAACCAGTTTGACGAAATGCAAACAATGGCATCCACATCGATAGAGCAGTTGGCTTGAGAAAGGAGGTTCAATTGAAAGGTGTTTTTGGTCGGTACGCGGATGTTGATCTAACCAAAGGAATTATTAGAGCTTACGACATTCCTAATGAGTGGCACCGAAAATACTTGGGTGGAAGAGGCATTGGGCTTAGGATCCTCCTCGAAGAACTGGAAGGAAAGGAAGATCCCTTAGGGCCCAATAACATCTTGATCTTTGCCACTGGTCCTTTGCAGGGGACAGGAATTGCGGGAGCAGGTCGACATGCTGTAATCACCAAATCTCCGAAGACCGGAAGTCTGAGTGACAGTTACGCTGGAGGCTTCTGGGCGCATGAGCTTGCCACATCTGGGTACGATGGGATCATCGTACGAGGAAAGGCGGCCAAACCAGCATATTTGTCTCTTGTAAAGGGCAAAGTAGAGATTCACGATGCAAGTTCGCTTTGGGGGGTCCACACTGGCGAGACTGAAGAAATTCTCAAGAGACAATACGAGGGAGCACGCGTCTCGTCCATCGGGCCTGCGGGCGAGAACCTTGTTAAGTTCGCATGCATAATGAATGACATCAGTAGAGCAGCAGGCCGCCCTGGTTTCGGGGCCGTGATGGGAAGCAAGAATCTAAAAGCAATTGTAGTGAAAGGCGGACAAGCGAAACCCCTTCATGATGCAGAAATGTTGGCTGAGATACGCAAGAAAATCGTTCAGGAACTGATGAAAAACTCTGGGATCCAGGAATTCGGAAAATGGGGATCTTCTGCAGCGGTTATGGGGTTGAACGAAGAAGGGATTCTCCCGACCAAGAATTTTCAACAGGGCACATTCGATGATGCCGAAAAGATCGATGGCGCGGGTTCTCGCTTCAAGGACATCCTAGTAGGGCGTGATAATTGTACCGGATGTCCGATTCGCTGCAAGCGCCTTGTCAAAGGTGAATTCATGGGAAGGGCAATTGAAGAGAAATACGGTGGGCCGGAATACGAGACGCTTGCTGCTCTTGGCTCGAACTGTCTAAATGCTGATGTGTTATCGATTAGTTTTGCCAACCAACTTTGCAATCAGTACGGCCTAGACACCATTAGCGCTGGCGTCACTATCGCTTTTGCTATGGAAGCAAGCGAGAAGGGCTTGATCAAAGAGAAGGTCAGGTGGGGAGATCCAGAAGTGGTAGTCGAGTTAGTGGAGAAGATTGCCTTCCGAAAAGGAATTGGAAATACCCTGGCAGAAGGGATCGATAAGGTTGCCACAGAGATCGGAGCGGACTTCGCGATGCACATTAAGGGGCAGGAGCTGCCCATGCACGATCCACGAGGAAAGAAGGCTCTTGGCCTGAGTTATGCAACGACTCCGCGTGGTGCCCAGCATATGGAGGCATTACACGACGATGGAGCTGAGGGATTAGGCAAGTATGGAACCCCTGAAATCGGAGTATACGGTCCTATAGATCGTATGTCATGGGACAAGAAACCACGTTTCTGCAAAATACATCAAGATCTAGCTTCCTTTGCAAACTCCGTAATTGCATGCACTTACGTTGGTTTTGATGCTGCACTGTGCTCGGGCTATAATCCCTACCCTCATTTCCGTGAAGCTCTCTATGCGGCCACCGGACTGGAAATTGGAGTGCCAGAAATGCTACTCATCGGCGAGCGAAACTTCAGCATGCTCAAATTGGCCGCAGCGCGACAGGGGTATACGCGAAACGATGATGGTCTACCAGCACGGTTACGCGAGCCTCTCCCTCGCGGGAACAGCGCGGATGAGGCCATTGCGGAGGATGTTCTGCAAGCTGCAATCGATGAATACTACAAGCTTCGAGGATGGGATCACTATGGTCCTACAGATGAGAAGCTCGCCCAGTTAGACATGCGCGACTTGATTGGGCTCATTGAACGAGGGGACTGAAGAGTAGGATCGTAGCTTATTCTGAGCGAGTTTTGGTGCTTAGAGAGAGTTGCCCATCCTAAATGACCGGTCTAATCTGCCATTCTATACCAGAAACCAATCGCTAGCCGGATAATTCCTCCACCAGCTTCTCGAGGCCGAGCAGGCGCGAACCTTTCACCAAAAGGAGGTTTCGATCTCCTTTAAGCGTATCCCTGATGCGAGCGGCAAGTGTTAGCTTCGCAGCAAAAACGATCGTTCCCAAAGGAACACAGCCGAGAAAAGTCCGGGCTCCTTCGGTTGCCGATTCTCCAACCGGAAAGATCGGGGCGATACGTAGGCTTAACGCAAGCTCCAGGATCTCACGGTGGAATTGAAGCGATCTCTCTCCTAGCTCAAGCATATCTCCAAATACGAATGCCCGCCGTTCCACTGGAAGATTCAATTCCGCGAGCACTCTCAGGGCTGCTTCCGCGGCTTCAGGATTCGCGTTGTAGGAGTCGTCAAGGAGATAACCAAACGGGGCACGCACCAGCTGGAGCCGGTGGCCAACCCCCTGAAACGTAGTCACTCGTCGTTGGATTGTCCGAGGACTTACCCCGAGATGAAGCGCGCAGGTGACAGCAGCGAGCAGATTGACCGCATTGTGGCTCCCTAGCAGTGGCGAGATAAGCTCAACAGCAGGTTTGACAATCTGCATTCTCAGATTGGGAACTCTTTGTGTGATCTTCCCTTGTACATCCCCCTGCCCAAGTCCAAAGGAGACCAGGTTTCCTTCTTCCTCTTTGAGGAAGGGCGCAAGTTCGAGGCAATCGGCGGGGACGATTGCAGTACCATCTCTTGGAAGCGCGCGGACCAGATCCCACTTCTCGTCCGCAATTCTCTCCAACGTTTCGAAGCCCGTCAAGTGCACCCGCCCTACCGTGGTGAGCACCGCGATCTGAGGGGAGAGCAGCGCGGCTAGCGAGGCAATCTCGCCAGGGGCATTTGTCCCCAGCTCGAAGATCCCCACACCTGCGGAAGGTGGCATGGCAAGCAGGGCAAGAGGCAGCCCAATCTCCGTATTAAAGCTCTCCGGCGCGGCGAAGACCGTGAGGTCTTCTGCAAGTAGATGAGCAAGGAGAGCCTTGGTAGTAGTCTTTCCACACGACCCAGTAATCCCAACAAGCTGTGCGCTGCTCTGCTTACGCCAAGCAGCAGCAAGAGCCTGTAGCGCTCGCAAAGGATTATCAACCTGAATCAGGTTTCGTCCCTTTCTGGGAACCGCTTGGAGATCGGAAACAATCGCTCCACAGGCTCCTCGCGAAAAGGCTTCCTGCAGATAAGCATGCCCATCAACTCGCGCACCAGCCAACGCAATAAACAGATCCCCTGGCTGAATCAGACGGGAGTCATGCATCACCCGAAGTGGCCTTTCCTCTGTCTCACGAAAAATATGGCCAGTTGTTATGTTCGCCATTCTCGCGATAGAAAACATTCTACTCTGGTAAGGAAAGAAGGGCACTCACTTCTCGTTCGCCGTACAAAACGTATCCCGGAAAGCCTGTCTCCACATCCTCCACTCCTCGCAGTCCTTCTACGTACAGAAAGAAAGGATTGGGAGCAAAGAGTTCGATTGTAAGGGTATCATAGGAGGGCAGTCCTTCGAGTTTCTCCATCAGGTCCGTGAGATTACTTAATTTAGCTGGATCTTCTCCGCTCTCTACTTCGCGTGGCCCGCCGTAGGCTCGTACGGTAATATAGTCCGCGACAAGGTCAACAGGAATCTGTATTTCACCCTCGATAACTTGTTTCTCGCTCTGATAGGTCTGGAGCTCAACGGCATAGTAAATCATCTCGCCCGGAGCGTAGCTTTGCTTGTCTATTTCCAGATGGTTGATTCTCATTGCGTTAAGTTCTTCTGTGACCCGTATTACACAAGAGATAGAGGTAATCTCGGGGTTCTCGAAGGCGTTATATTGAAGAAGAGAAACGATGCTAGCAAGCTCTATGGGTGGGTATAGGGCAAGGTCGCGCGTGCTTAGGAATATGTCCTCCCTGGTCAATGGGGCTGGCATCCCATCCCCTGTAATTCGATAAGTCACCTCAACTGTTCCCTGTCCAATCCTATCCAGAGTGGAATCAATTGCCTCAAATCCGCTGGCAAGAAGGAGCTCCCACATCAGTCGTGGCTCATCTACGAGTTCGATCTGGAAGTGCCTGGTGAGGCCAGTATCAAGGTCTTCAACGGCGAGCGATAGGTCAATCATGTCCGCTGGCTCACCGGCCAAACCGCCTATTCCTGACATACGGTCCTCGGTAATCGCGCCGATTGTCTCGCCTATGGCTCCTAGCTTGAACGAGGCGTCATAGGCCTTTATCGTGTCGTAGATGTGCGCGGTAGTAAGAGGAAAGGAAGCCTCTCCGTTCAACAGAAACGGATGGCCGAAACCAACGATTGCGTTTCCCTCTCTGAACGTAAGAGTGCCAATTGCCCCAATTGTAATATCGCCTTGTGCCAAGGCAACTCCAATGGCAATTCCGGGTTCTAGTACAACACTTGCACTGCTTCCCTTCGCTTTCTTACCCGACATGGGATTCAGGTGCAAACCAAAGGAAGAGAGCCCTTGCGCTTCAGGAACAATTAGTTGTGTGCGGAACTGTGCCGGGAGCCTGATGAAGTGTTCTTCTATCTCAAGTCCATTCATCAGAACCTCAAGCGCCCTTCCAGAAAGACCGGTAACCAACAGTGGCGAGACAATAGGATAGGAGAAGATAGTGTTTGGTGACTCACTTAGGGAAATGGCGCCGGGTGGATACTCAAGCTCCACCAGCTGGATCTCAGTGAGCGTTGCATCAGTTAGAGAGGCGGATGGCAGTCTGTGATCATGCACAGAATCTATGATGTCAAGCATTTGTTCAATGGGGGTAACAAGCCCAATTGGGGCAAGATCCTTCGACCAAGTGGCAGCACGGCTCAATGCTCCCACAAGCTTTCCATCGACATAGATCGGACTCCCGCTCATTCCCTGTGAGATCCCTCCAGACCTGTTGATTGCCTCTCCGCTAACCCTAACCACAATGAAATCAGCGCGGGTTTTGGGTTCATTAACTACACCCAGAACCTCCACTTCAAATTCACTAATCACGTCTCCGGCAACAACGGTCTTTCCGATGCCCTGCATTCCAATCTCGATCTCACTCAGGAATAGAAAGTCGTCTCTCTCATAAGCAAGCACTACGGCCGTACTGATTAAGAGAATAATCCCGCAAATGATCAGTACTCTCCTGTGCATGATTCCCTCCCCTTTTTTAATATGCTCTTTCAACGTCTCTCTGACAAGCTGACCTATTCACATACAAGCATAATCACTGAGGCCAGCGTTGACAAGCGAAATCTCGCCCTTTCTTTTCAGTAGGGTTGCCAGGCGCATTCTTCTATCCTTATACTTAAAGAGAAAGAAGAACGGGAAGAGGACTTTCAGGAAGGATGACGTCACGAAAAGGAGATCGTTCTTGGAGCAATGAGACTAATCGCTGATCTGCATATTCATTCCCGCTTTAGTCTGGCGACAAGCCCGACAACCGACCTCCCTACATTAGCCCGCTGGGCAAAGCTCAAAGGGATTAACCTTCTGGGAAGTGGCGACTTTACTCACCCTCAGTGGTTTTCTGACCTGGAACACTATCTTACGCCATTGGAGAATGGTCTTTATAGCTATCAAGAAGTCCTGTTCTTACTTACCGTAGAGGTCTCTGTGATCTGGAGCGAAGAACAACACGTACATAAGGCACACCTACTTATCCTTGCCCCGGATCTGCGAGCAGCTGCCTCAATCAATAAGGAGCTGGGCAAGATAGGAAAACTTGCGAATAATGCTCGCCCAACTTTTGGGATCTCAGCAGAGCGTTTAGTAGAAATAGTATGGAACGCCGCCCCGACAGCGGAGGTTATTCCAGCACATATTTGGACACCTTGGTTCTCTGTTTTCGGGGCAAAGTCTGGATTTGATTCACTGGCGCAATGCTTTGGCAAGCACACAGACAGAATCTTTGCTGTTGAGACTGGATTGTCGAGCGATCCAGCCATGAACTGGCGGGTATCTTCGCTGGATCGGCTTGCCCTTATCTCCAACTCCGATGCCCACTCACCGCCGAAGCTTGGCCGCGAGGCAACTTTGTTCAACCTTCCCCAACCGAGTTACGACAGTGTAATTGCGGCAATCAAAGACCATGACCCTAATCGATTCTTGGGAACGATCGAATTCTATCCTCAGGAGGGGAAATACCACTATGATGGACACCGCAAGTGTGGCGTTGTCCTTCACCCCAGAGAGGCAATAAGATTGAACAACATCTGTCCAGTGTGTGGAAAATCGCTCACAATTGGGGTTATGCATCGCGTCGAAGAACTAGCGGACCGTGAAGGCAGTGAAGGACCAACACAA
>JAUWOJ010000034.1 GCA_030612175.1 Candidatus Bipolaricaulota bacterium
TCTGCTTGGCGAGATACGCGGTATTCAAACATCCTCCTTAGACTTTCTCTGTTCTTGGTCCTTCTTCTCTAGTATAGCGAGGGGAATCGACTGAAGCAATTCTATATCACAGAACGAATGGAGAAGACACTCACCCCTCAGTTCTGGGATCGTAGCGCGAAATCGTTAGAATAGTGTAGTTCTATACTGCTCTCTGATTGGGTTCATAGGATTCGTAGAGTTCATAGGGTTCGTAGAGTTCATGGAGTTCATAGGGTTATTGAGATAGCAACGTGCGCAGCTTAAGAATAAGAGCCGAGGATACGGGTGCCGGAAAGTAAGTGATAAGTACAAGGTTGTCAATGGTAGGAAAACAATGAATAACGAGAAGACTTCAGCTGCAACCGTCCTTGCAGCGATAGAAATAACTAAAGGGTTTTCTTCTCCCGACAAGACTATTCCTGTGCTCAGTCAGGTGTCAATCAACATCCCGCGCGGAGACTGGATAACGATCATTGGACCATCTGGGGGCGGAAAAACCACGCTAGTGAAGATACTAGCTGGCATTCTAACTCCAGACTCAGGGAAGATCACCATAGACGCAGAGGGGCAAGACCCATGCAGGATGATTGCGTACATGCCGCAGAACGACAGCCTTCTTCCCTGGCGAACATCACTTGGGAATGCTATCTTAGCCTCTCAGATCGAAGGTCGCTCCCGGAAGGAGGCACAAAGTGAAGCCAGGGAGTTGTTTGGCCGGTTTGGCCTTGCGGGGTTCGAGAACCTTTATCCGTCCGAGCTCTCCGGCGGGATGCGGCAACGTCTCGCCCTTATTCGAACGTTCCTCTCCCACCGAGAGGTCCTTCTGCTAGACGAGCCGCTAGGCTCACTCGATCCACTGACACGAACGACAATGCAAGAATGGCTTCTCCTGGTCTGGCAACAACTCGGAAAATCGATTCTTCTTGTGACGCATGACGTAGATGAGGCAATCTTTCTTTCCGATCTGATCTACCTCTTTTCCAGGCGCCCGGCACACGTACGTAGACAGTTCAACATAGAACTACCTCGTCCGCGCGCTCGCGCGGCTCAATCGCTAATAGAATTGAAGGCAAAGATCCTTGATCTCATCCACACGGAGACCCTCAATGGCTAAGCTGATCAAATCCTATATTGCCACCGTTCTTTTCTTGCTCCTCATTCTCTCATTATGGGAGGCTGGCGTACGCTTATTCCATGTTCCATTCTACATCCTTCCCGCGCCAAGCCGTATCCTATTTGTTTTCTTCACGAGACTGCCTCTGTTGTTCTCACATGGTGCGGTGACACTTCTCGAGATAGGACTGGGAATGTTCTTGGGAGTCACTGGTGGAATCACACTAGCTCTTATCATCTTCTATTCGCGGTTCCTGGAAAGCGCGCTATACCCGTTGATCATTACCTCACAAATGATCCCTATCTTTGCCATCGCTCCCCTGCTCGTCATCTGGTTTGGATACGGTTTGTGGTCAAAAGCTACTGTCGCCGCATTGATTGTGTTCTTCCCCATTGTGGTCAATACGGTTGATGGACTGCGATCCGTCAATAGCGAGACGATTGATCTGTTGCACTCCCTAAAAGCGAACGAATGGCAAATCCTCCGGTACGTCCGAGTGCCGGCAAGCCTTCCATCCATATTCTCCGGACTGAAGCTTGGAGTAACTTTAAGTGTAGTTGGAGCAACTATTGGGGAATGGATCGGAGCAACAAAGGGATTGGGGTTCCTGATGATTCAGTCAAACGCAATGTTAAGAATAGATCTTGTCTTTGCTTCAATTCTCATGCTTTCTCTTGTTGGTTTGTTGTTGTTCGCGACAGTTCGTATCATTGAGCTGCGTTTGCTACAATGGCGAAGACCTCGAACGAAGCTGAGAACATCGGGAGGAAATCAGTGATAAGAGTTATTCTGATAGGGGTTATGTTGATTGTAATTCCTTTCCTGATGGGGAATGCGTCTCCTGTCCTAAGGGTAATGCTTGATTTCTTCGCTACTCCTAACCACATTCCTCTCTTTGTTGCCGCCGAGCAAGGGTTGTTCATGGCCGAAGGAATAGAAACGGAGATCCTCATTCCAGCAAACCCAAGCGACCCGCTTAAGCTAGCGGCAGCACGGACAATTGATGTTGCCCTGACCCCCCAGATCAACTTCATAATCGCACGGTCAGCCGGGCTACCACTGATCTCGATCGGGACTTTGATCGAAACTCCGCTTGGAGGACTGCTGAGTCTTAAGGAATACGGCATAGACAAGCTCACCGACCTACGTGGACTCCGCGTTGGATACTCACTCGCTCCGCTTGAACCTGTTCTGTGGCAAACAATGCTCGCTTCAGTTGGCATAACAAGTGATGACTTCCAGCTAGTGAATGTCGGATTTAACACCGTGCTCTCTTTGCTATCACATAGCGTGGATGCAATCGGTGCCTTTCGCAATTTTGAGGTTGTTCAGGTCGCATTGCTGGGACATGAACCTGTTTTTTTCCCCCAGGAGGATTACGGTGTACCTGATACTAGCGAGATTATCCTCATTACAAATCCGCAGCTGATCAAAGAGCGTCCGGAAATACTTCGCGCGTTTATCGCTGGCCTAGCTCGCGGGATCACTTTTACCAAGCAATATCCTCACGAAGCATTTGAGATCTTCCGGAATGCAAATCCAGAAGTTGATGACACGCTGAACCGCCAGGCTTACGAGATAACGCTTCCGTTCTATGCAGAAAGGGCAGGGAACAATACAGCGCAACAGTGGGAAGAGATGCAGACATACCTATTGACAAATGGACTAATAGAAGATGTTGTTCCTATTGACCAACTCTACACGGATCAATTCCTTACCGATCCTTGAAGGAGAATTACTGATGAACGACAAAAAAATGGGCAGACTGGAAGTGATCACCGGCTGTATGTTTTCGGGAAAGACAGAAGAATTGATCCGCAGGCTGGAACGTGTACGAATTGCGCGCGGTAACCTCCTGTTGTTTAAGCCAACCATTGATGCTCGGTACAGCAAACAGGCAGTTGTCACGCATTATGGTCGCGAATTCGAATCACACTCACTGGCTTCAGGCACGGAAACAGTTGAGCGATTGGAAGAAATCATCGGAGCTGAACCCCTCTGCAACGCCGCCGTTGTAGCTTTTGACGAGGGAAATTTCTTTTCTGATCGGCTTTCGGAACTGTGCGAGAAACTTGTACAACTGAAAAAAAGAGTAATCGTTGCTGGACTTGATCTCACCTTTTCCGGTAAGCCTTTCGGGCCGATGCCAACCCTGATGGCCCTTGCTGATCAAGTTGATAAGCTGCAAGCGGTATGCGTCCAGTGTGGAGGAGTTGCCACTCGTAGCCAACGCCTAATCGACGGGAGCCCTGCGCCTGTAAGTGATCCAATAATCAAGGTGGGGGGTATAGGTACTTATGAAGCTCGATGTCGAGCGTGTTATGAGAAACGCTGACTATCTGCTATCCTTTCTCCGCTCAGTTCGCGCGAAGAGGTTTTGACCCCACCCTTGCCGCGCGGTTCATACTATGTAGGTCTCGCCATCCTCACAAATAAGCAGACCCTCTATCGGTAGCGGTTCCCCACTAAGATGAGTCGCCAGAACAGTAGCTCCTTTCGCGCTCAACCGCTTGACCAATCTGGAAACCGCAGGGGCATCCATGTGTCCTTTGTCTTCAGACTCAAAAGCGTGAGTAAACTCAGTCAGTACCACATCTACTCCATCAAGGAGCTTATGCAGCTGCGCACATTCGCCCGTGTCACCAGTGAACGCAATCTCTCTATCCTTATAGGTAAAACGATAACCATAAGTCTCCGCCCCAAAGTGATTCAATCTAACCGCTCGAAACCCCAGCTCACCTGCTTGAAATTCCCCCTGCTCATCAACCTCCACAAAGGTTAGCGGAACTCGAGGAGCAATCCCTCTGCTCTTCAATTCTGGCCAAGACAAGTCAAGTAGGCTTTCTGTTGCTTCCTTCATTCCCGAAGGGCCAATGATATACAAGGGGTCCTTTCGTTCATAGAGATAGCAATACAATAACAGAAGAAATGGAAGTCCGAAGAAGTGATCGGCATGACGGTGACTGATGAATATGTAATCAATTGCACACACATCTTTGTTTAACCGATAGAGTTGCGGAATGCTTGTTGGAGGAAGGCTGAGCACAATGCGATCATCAAGCAACAGGGAACTCCATAGCCTTTTTCCGCCTAGTGCAGCGCCAGAACCAAGACAAGTGACAGCAATCTTTCCCATTCTTCCTAGCTCAAACTATGCTCGGTGTTCCGCAGGCGCCGAGATAGCTCTTCTAGCATTGCCATCCCCACGTCTGGATTACGAGAGATGACCCTCCTGATATCCCACTGTGTGAGCATAAGACATGTCGTGTCCTCAACCGCAATCACATCTGCTGAGCGTGGACCGCCATCAAGAATGCACATCTCACCAAAAAATGTTCCCGCGCCAAGCTCGGCGATCTCCTTACCATGTCGCGAAACCTGCGCGCTTCCTGTGAGGACTAAGTAAAATCCCACTCCTGCACTTCCCTGAGCTACAATTGTCGACCCAGCGGTAAACTTCTTCTGGCGAGCTATCGCCAGGACTTCCTCAATCCCTTTTGCGCTTAGACGCGAAAAAAGCGGC
This sequence comes from Candidatus Bipolaricaulota bacterium, assembly GCA_030612175.1. Lineage (GTDB taxonomy): Bacteria > Bipolaricaulota > Bipolaricaulia > UBA7950 > UBA9294 > JAUVYF01. The sequence continues at coordinate 4,659 of JAUWOJ010000034.1, forward strand.
GCACGACTAAGCAACTTGACAAGCTCTTTCTTGTCCACGCTTCCTCCTTTGTCACGTTTGATATGTTGATTTGTCCCTTGATGGTATAATAACAGTAACCGAGCATTCAAACCAGGGAGGCATGCGAAATGTCTTGGAGCGCAACACTGAAGAATCGTCACCAGGTTCGTAATCAGATGGAAGCCGGGCAGGAGATCGCTGTCATGTTTAGCGACATCCGTGGCTTCACCTCCTATACTGCTCGAAGAGGAGACCATGCCGCCTACCAGCTCTCACAACTCCATACAGCCTTACTTAAGGAGAGAATTGAAGAACAGGATGGTTTCATCGTCAAGACGTTGGGAGATGGCATCATGGCTGCTTACCCCATGGTGACAAAGAGTATCCAGGCTGCTGTTAATATTCAGCAAGCGATCAGAGAACGCAATAAGGCATCCTCGGAAGACCCAATAGACATAGGAATTGGCCTCGCCACCGGTAGACCCATCATGAGCAACTTTGACATGATTGGTCACTCCGTCAACGTTTCTCAGCGCGTTTCAAGCTTGGCCAAAGGCGGTCAGATCCTTGTAACCAAGCAAGTTCGTCAATCCACTCCTATCCCGGAAGGGTTTCGTTACCTCTCCATGGGAACTCGAGAACTCAAGGGCCTGGGAGCGGAGGAACTCTATGAGGTTGCATGGATGGCAGAGGTTGCACGGATTTCCGGCAAGAATGACAACGTAACCTTGGTCCTTACGAAGAAAGGAACAGTGGTAATAGAACTTACAAAAGCAATACAAGCTGAGATATCGACAGCCAGAAATAAACTTAGAGCAGGTGTCAATGAGAAAAATGGGGCACTCGCTGGGTTCCTGAAGAAAAGGATCTCCCACTTTGCCGAACCAGTCATTCATAAATCACTTGCTGTCATTGAGCGAGAGCACCCACTCAGTCACGTCAAGCTCTCGCTTGGAGGGAGGAAGATGATTGTGCGCCTAGGAAAAGTGCGATTCGTGCTTGAGGACGTCGATCGGCAGTCTGCTGAAGTCTTTCTCAGCAAGCTAGACGAAATCAAGAAGAAGATCGAGAAATAGCGCAAAGATTAACGGTGCGCGGGACTTTGGTGTCCGCGAGCTTATAATGTGTAGAAATCCTCAGCAAGAAAGGAAGAATATATGACCTACAGCGTAGCGATAATTGGAGCAGGCCCAGGTGGCTATGTTGCTGCGATTCGAATGGCGCAACTGGGACTTAATGTCGTCTTGATCGAAGAGAAGAAACTCGGCGGTATCTGTCTCAACCAGGGGTGCATACCGACCAAGGCACTCTATTCAGCAACAAAACTACTGGAAAGGACTCAAGATGCAAAGGAAATGGGGATTGACTTCGGTGTCCCGACGATTGATCTTGGCACACTTGCTTCCTGGAAAAGAGGAATCATCTGCAGAATGGTAACCGGAATCAAGACACTTGTTGAGGCAAACAACGTGACGCTCCTAGAAGCACGAGGAGTGCTTAATGAGTTCGCACAGGTTGCTCTTTCCACCGGAGAGGTGATTGATGCTGAACGAATTGTGCTTGCCACCGGGTCATCTCCAGTAGAGATCCCCGGCTTTACCTTTGCCGATCCTCACATTTGGTCATCTGACGATGCCCTGGCTCTGAGAGAGATTCCCCGTCGCCTCCTTGTGATTGGTGGCGGAGTAATTGGCTTGGAGCTTGCCACAATCTTCAATCGGCTGGGAAGCAAGGTAACGATCTTAGAGATGATGCCCGAGATCCTCCCCGGAATCGAGATCGACCGCCGGGCAATTGCTACTTTGAAACGGTCACTCAAGACTCAAGGGATCATCGTTCGCGTGAACAGCGCCGCCAAATCTTATGAAGACACAACGGACGGCCTTGCAGTCCATATGTCAACTGGCGAATCGGTCGCCACAGATAGAATCCTCCTCGCGGTGGGACGTCGACCAAATTCAGCCAGCATAGGTCTAGAAACTCTAGGGATCGAGACCGACCGCCGTGGGTTCATCGTAGTTGATAAGGCACTACGTACAACTGCGCCCAGTGTGTATGCAATCGGTGACCTTGTCCCTGGTCCAATGCTTGCCCACAAGGGATCAGCGGAAGGGCTGAAACTTGCTGCTTCGTTCGTGGGTAAGACTTACCCCCTAGACTATCAAACGATTCCGCAGGCAATATTCACCGACCCCGAGGTTGCCTCAGTCGGTTTGTCGGAAGCGCGAGCAAAAGAGGAAGGCCAGGACGTTATCGTCGGCCGCTTTCCGTATGCTGCACTGGGAAAGGCGCAAGGGATGCGAGAGACACAGGGCTTCTTCCAGGTTGTCGCAGATGCCAAGAGCAAGCGTCTCTTGGGAGCGCAGATCATAGGTGCGGAGGCATCGGCGTTGATCGCTGAGGCTGCACTCGCCGTGCAGAACGGACTCTCATTGGGAACGATCGCCGATACTGTACACGCGCATCCAACCCTTCCGGAAGGGTTGAAGGAGGCAGCAGAGGCAGCACTCGGCCGGGCAATTCATGCCGTTAATCGGTAGGATCCAACCGGACACCTTCAGTGAAAACTGTCTCTCTGTGAATCAGAAGTGGGACGCCCGGTAACTTTGTGAGCCAATCTGTCAACTGTTAGTTGGGTGTGACTTCTTGGGATAAGGCGACATTGACCGCTTCTGCGTTGCGAGCATGGTTCTCCTCAATATGGAGGATTGCCGGAATAAAGAAACCAGAGATGCCGACTGCCATACAGAGGATGCCCCCGACCACGAACCATATCTGGATGCCGAATCGATCGCTCACTGGACCGGCGATGGCGAGCCCCAATGGCGAGGAGATCGAGGTGAGGCTTCCTAAGAGAGCAAAGACCCGCCCTTGCATCTCCGGGGCGACCGTGGTCTGAAAGATCGCCATGATCGGACCGTCGGTCATCGGGATCATTAATCCCACGAAAAACATGCTCCCCAAGGCGATGAAGAAGAGGTGTCCTGGTGTTAAGCCGAGAACGAGAATTCCTATACCCACGCCAATAAGCCCCAGGAGCAGTGTGCGGATCTTCCGTTTAAACCCACCCCACGTGCTTAAGATTAGCCCACCGAGGAGGATCCCCACCCCGATCACCGACTCCAGCAAGCTCAACTGGGCGGCGGCGCCTCCGAAATGCTTGCGCACCAGGAGGGGAAGGAGGGAGAAGGCCGGGGTCAACGCCACTTTGAAGATCAGTGCTCCACAAATCAAGGCCATCGCTCCTGACCAGCCCCAAACGTAGCGGAAACCCTCGCGGAGATCGACCCAGATGGGTACCTTCTTTGGCCCATGCGTCTGTGATCGTACTGGCTGCGGAATAGCGATAAACAACAGCGGCCCCACGGCGAAGAGCGCCGTTCCCACATCGACCAGCATCACACCATGTAATGGGAGAAGAGCGAGGAGGAGCGCCCCGAGTGGGGGTCCCACGATCATCAACAGGCCGTTCATCGTCTGATTCATTCCTGCTATCCGGGTCAGGTGTCTCTCAGGGACCATCAGCGTGGTCGAGGCGGCCATTGCTGGCCAATGGAACACGCCCCCCAGCGAGCGAGCGAGCATCACAATGTACACGTGCCAGACTTGCATCGATCCTCTCCAGAAAAGGTAGGCGAGAATTAGGGACACCAACGCGATGAAACTGTCGGCGATCATCATCACTAGACGTCTGTTCCACCGATCGATGTATGCCCCGGCGAGTGGTCCGAGCAGGATCTGTGGGATCAACGCCACCGTTGTTGCTGTTGCGAGGACGGTCGCCGATCCGGTCTCCATTGTTAGCCACCAGACGAGTGCGAACTGTGCCGCGACGCTACCGATAAGCGAGAGCTGTTGTCCTGTCCAGATCGTGAAGAAGGGAGGTTTCCAATTGGATCTGTTTCTCCCCATGTCTTGGATAGAGCTTCCCCTTCCTTTGAGATCGGTCTTCAATTATGGCTGATCAGCGATCTCGCAGTCTTCTGAATTCGCATCATACTTTCACCTGTTTGTCAATCTTTGCGTCGGGATGGACCTTAAGGGATTCGTGATACTCTACCATCGCGATTTTGCAACCGGGCCCGATCTCGATTCTTTTTCCGCGCACCACATCAGCTACGGTGTCCTCAAGATAGATCTCGTCACCCTCGATCTGGGTTGTTTGAAGTCCTGGGGTTCCTCCCCCACTAAACAGCTTGATTAGGCCATCCAATATGATTCCCTTCTCTCTCCACCCGCCACGCCGAATATCAATCTGCTCTCCGCCAATTTCCCTTGCTTCGCAGCGTCCACCGATACGAATCTCAATCTTATCCGCTGACAGAAGGCCATCAATATGAAATCCTCCACTTGCCCTGAATATCTCTGTCTCCACATCCGCGCCGGCGCGCAAGCTGCCACTGATCTTGATGTAATCCGAGGCGATATCTTTTGCTACCTTCAAGCTCCCCGAGCTCTTTAGCTCTTTGGCGGTAATCCGGCCATCGACATGCGCACTGCCACTTACATGCATCTCATCAGCGATAACATCATCAGCAAACGATACACTTCCCGAAACCACAATCTTTGTAGCTTCTACTCTTCCCTCTGCCTTACCCGCGCCAGAAATCCTCAACTCCTCTGCATGAATGTCTCCACTGATCTTCCCCGCGCCCGAGATGGACACCCGATCATATGTTCCTTCACTGATCACTCCCGCCCCGGAGATACTCGCCCTCTTACGTTTATCGTTCATTTCTCCTCCTTAATGAGATTAAGCTTGATCTTGTCCAGTACTACTGCTAAATCAACTACATGAACGCTCTCTAGGTCTGGATCGAACGTTGCCCCACCAGGAGCAATAACGACAATGCTAATCTCAGCCGAGATACCGGTTGCGCCCACATGTTTGCGTAGAAGATGCAGTAAGGATCTCTGTTCTCGTACGCGCTCCACTAGACTGTCGGCCAAGGCCAGATCAAGCGTCCGTTTAACGAGCCCAATCTCTTCTTTTCTTCCTGCCGCGCTTACCTCGTGTAATACTCCAAGCGAAAACGCCCTTTCTAAGGCAACAGAACCTTCTTCATCTCCCACGCCGCGGGGTTCCATCAATTCCTTGTCCAGCCAGCCAAGTTCCCTCAATTTAGAAAAAGCAACTTCCAGTTTCTTGTCCACCTTCTCTGTAATTCGCGCCGCCAGCTGATCCAATGAGCAGTTCTCTTTTAAGCTTACGATCCGTTCGATCCGGGCAAGAATCTTCTCCTCAGGAAAGAAGGTTTCTTGCCCGGTGAATGTTGAACGCCGAATAAACCAGCTCTCAGGAATAAGACCTTTTCGTTTCCATCGATAAAGCTGTCCGTACGAGATTCCCATTCTTTCCAGGGTATCCTTTTTCGAGATCACCTTTTGTTCATCCATCTCATCCTCCCATCACTAATACAACAACACACTGTTATGAACAACTGCGACAGACTGCCTCACTCTTGGAATAGCTACATAACACAGGAGATTGGTGTATGTCTTCGGGGAGAGATCTCTTCTTGCGTAATACTCTGTATAGTTCTGTGTTCCTGATAACCTCCGCGTGGTTCAAGTCAAACAATTTGTGAAGATTGTAAACTGATTCGATCATTCTTTGTACCTCCTATTCAGATAATTGACAACAGTATAACATAACACTGTTACGATGTCAACCCCTAAGAGATACATCCTTCTTATACTTATTACTAGGATCTTGCCGCTACTTCACCTGTCCAATAACATTCACTCCACCAACGGCGATTGTTGGCGTGTCAAGCATACCGTGAATGCATCTTCTGTCATTACCAAGATCAATCAAGCTGTCCTTTAGGAGAGCGTAGGCATTCCCTGCGATCATCGTATTCTTCACTCGACCAAC
>JAUWOJ010000056.1 GCA_030612175.1 Candidatus Bipolaricaulota bacterium
TATTGGTAATCGGGCTCCTGGCTTCGGCGGCAGTGGCTGCAACAGCGCAAGAGCCCTTGATCATTGGAACAACCGACCGTGTAACACAGCTCGCGTTCGCGAATAGTTATGACCATTACTCTTGGCACGTCCTGCGGGCGACCACCGATGCACTGATGAAGCTAGATCCAGTTACACTGGAACTCAAGGGAGCGATTGCCGAATCTTGGGATATCTCAAGTGATGGCATGGAGTATACGTTCTACATTCGTCCGGGGATTACGTTCTGGGACGGTGCGCCATGTGACGCAGCTGCTGTCAAGTGGTCACTCGATCGCACAATCCGGCTAGACGGGCCAGAGAGTGGCGTTGGCTTGATCAAGGGAGTTATAGACCATATAGATGTCATCGATCCCTTGACTGTTAAGATCACTCTTACTATGCCCGACGCGATCTTCCTGCTACGTATGGAAGAGAGCCTGGCCCCGGCGTTAATTTACTCGCCAAAGTCAACCCCTGAAAATGACTTCGCCAACGGTGTTTATGCTGGAACAGGTCCGTACAAGCTCATCGAGCACGTTCCCGATCAGTGGGTCAAATACGAGGCTTATGACGGCTATTATGGTGAGGCACCAAAGTCGAAGTTCGTCATTGAAAAACTCTATTCCGACGCGGCGGCTCTGCGTGCGGCGATCGAAGCTGGCGATGTTGACTTAGTATTCAGAACCCTCAGCCCGCAGGACATCACGGATCTAGCCAATAACCCGGATGTCGTGCTGAAGTTCTTCCCGCCTAGCCCTGGTGTTCGGTATCTGCTGTTTAACGTGACCCAGCCACCGGTGGACAATCCTCTAGTGCGTCAGGCGATCACCTACGCGGTTGACCGCGGAGCGATCATCGATCAGGTCTTTGAGGGAACCGTAGACCCAATCTACACCATGGTTCCAATGGTCGATCCACCGTTCTTCGGCGCGATTGACGTCTTCCCTGAGCGTGACCTGGCAAAGGTAGTAGAACTGTTAGCCAAGGCTGGATACAACGCGGATAACCCGCTCTCTCTTAACCTGTGGTACTCTCCGAAGCATTATGGAACGACCGAGGCTGATGTGGCCACCGTCATCGCGGGAAGTCTGGAAGAGACTGGTGTAATCAACATCTCGATCCAGATGCTCGAGTGGGGAGCCTACACCGAGCGCATGTCCGCCGGTGGATTCGACATGTACTTACTCGGCTGGCACCCCGACTACCTGGAGTCCTCTAACTTCCTCGCTCCGTGGACGACTGAGTCGCCAGAAGGGTTGGGGACGTACTTCAACGAGCATCCAAACTATGAGGCGTACAAACACATCATGGAGGTCGCGACCACTACTGCCGATGCGGAGAAGAGGTCAAAACTGTACAAGGCGATCCAGATACTGAGCGTACAGGACGTACCGTGGATTCCGCTGTGGGCGATGACCGATGAGATGGTCATGGCCTGGTTGCCAAACGTCCACGGATGCACGCTCAACATCACCATGGATATTCACATCGACCAGATCTGGAAAGACTAGTTCAAGCACAGATCTTAGATATGGGGCCGAGAAATCGGCCCCTTTTTCTTCCCGTAAGTGCTTCTTCTTCTCGTTGCCTAGCTCGCAAGCAACGACTATACTCGTAAAATGAGAAGATGATCTAGGAGGAATAATGCTACAGATTAAAGATATCATGGCCCGTGAGATCATCGACTCGCGCGGAAATCCAACAGTTGAAGTCGATGTTATCCTAGAAGACGGTATCTTTGGTCGAGCAGCAATTCCATCAGGCGCGTCATTAGGCAAACACGAGGCGTTGGAGCTACGGGACAATGACAAGAAGAGATTCCACGGACGAGGAGTGACCAAAGCAGTGGAGAATGTTATCCAAGAGATCGCCCCCGCTCTAATCGGCCACGATGCGCTCGCTCAGGAGAAGATTGACCAAACCCTAATCGAGCTCGACGGAACAAAGAACAAAACCCGCTTAGGAGCAAACGCCATTTTAGGAGTATCTCTAGCAACGGCACGAGCAGCCGCGGAAAGCCTTGATCTTCCTCTGTTCCGTTATCTTGCCGGAGCGTGTGCGCCTTTACTTCCCCTCCCTCAAATGAATGTACTTAATGGTGGGGCGCACGCAGATAACAACGTTGATATCCAAGAATTCATGCTGATTCCTATTGGGGCCAAAACGATTCATGCAGCGGTAAGATCCTGCTCCGAGGTCTTCCACACCCTTAAAGAAGTGCTAAGAGAAAGAGGGTTGGCAACGGCAGTCGGTGACGAAGGCGGATTCGCTCCCGACCTCAAAGACAACAAGGAAGCCTTAGAGCTACTTGTCATGGCCATCGAGAAGAGCGGTTACCGCCCAGGAGAGGACATTGCCCTAGCAATCGATGCCGCGGCAAACAGCTTCTACAGCAATACCTACAGCTTCACAATCGATGGAACTACACATCGGCTATCGGCCGCGGACCTGGTCGAAGTATACAAGAACTGGATCGCAGCCTACCCGATCGTCTCCATTGAAGATGGCCTCGCGGAAGAAGACGATGCAGGCTGGAAACTTGCTACAAGAGAACTCGGCAATAGGATCCAAATCGTAGGCGACGATAACTTCGTCACTAATCCACAGCGCCTTATGCATGGGATCAAAGAGAAAATTGCAAACTCAATCTTGATTAAACTAAACCAAATCGGGACACTATCGGAAACTCTTGCTACAATGAGAATGGCTCACTTCGCTGGTTATACTTGTGTTGTCTCTCATCGCTCCGGAGAAACCGAGGATACATCAATTGCTGACCTCGCCACTGGAACAGCATGTGGGCAGATCAAGAGCGGATCAATCTCACGCAGTGAACGCGTGGCAAAGTACAACCGCCTGCTGCGAATCGAGGAGGAATACGAGCTAGAACTAGCTACTTGGCCGGAGAGATTCCACGCATAACCAGCGGGAGACAAGGGAATACGGAGGCCGCAGCGCTTATGATTGGGGTTCAGGCGACAAGAAGGACAATAAGATGGGGCCGAACCCACATGATACTCTGGATAAGCCTTGTAATGCTTGGCTTGCTCTTCTCTCTCTACACTATTCGTTTTCTCGAAATCCGCAGGCTTAACCACGATCTGGCTACGCTGAAATCGGAAGAAACTCTTGTCTTTACTATGCAACAAGAGCTACGATCGAGACTCGCGCTAAAGGATGATCCAGCCACCATTGAATTATCGGCACGCGAACAGCTTGGCTTGATAAAACCGGGGGAAGAGAAAGTCATCTTTATCAAAGGAGAGTAGCCAGCTTGTCGGGGAAATTCGTACATCTACATACTCACTCGGAGTACAGCATCCTTGATTCTTCCTGTAGAATCGCTGGGCTCATCAACCGCGCCACAGAATGTGGAATGGATTCGCTTGCTCTCACCGATCACGGAGTGATGAGCGGCGCGATCAAGTTTTACCGTGAGGCCAAGAAACAAGGTATCAAGCCAATAATTGGTTGTGAGGTCTACCTTGCTCCAGGAGACAGGCGCGAACGCAAGGTAAGAGATGGCCAAAAGTACTTCCACTTGGTACTGCTTGCGTCAGACGCCCAGGGCTACAAGAACTTAGTACGCCTCGTAAGCCTTGGCCACACTGAGGGGTTCTACTACAAACCGCGCGTCGACAAAGAGCTATTGCGGGAATACCATACTGGTCTTATCGCTCTTTCCGCGTGCGAAAGTGGAGAGATTCCTCGCCTTCTCACCGCTGGTCAAGAGAAGAAAGCTATTGCTGTAGCACAGGAATACAGTCAGATCTTTGGAGAGGACAACTTCTATATTGAACTTCAAGACCACGGAACCAAGGAAGGAAGATCACTGAAGCAACAACTTCAAACGCTCGCCCACGAACTTGAGCTTCCTGTTGTCGCCACGAACGATATTCATTATCTGTCTAAAGAAGATTCTCTCGCCCACGAGGTACTGCTAAACGTCAGAGCAAATAAGAAACTCGCTGATTCCAACCACCTGAGCTTCGATGGCGATGGCTATCACTTCCGTGCTCACGAAGAGATGGCGAAGCTGTTTTCCGATGTCCCTGAAGCAATTGAGAATACACAAGTCATCGCCGCGCGCTGCAACCTCGAGCTCGAATTTGGCGCAACGATGATCCCTCCTTTCGAGCTTACGGCCGAGGAAGGGAATCCAGATGAATACCTGCGAACCTTGGCTTACAAAGGGGCAGAGAGATACTTTGAAACAATCACCAATACGGTAAGGGAACGGCTTGACTACGAGCTCGACGTGATAAAACAGATGAACTACGCCACCTACTTCCTAATAGTATGGGATTTTGTGCGCTTCGCTCGCAAGCAGCACATCCCGGTTGGCCCTGGCCGCGGCTCAGCGGCTGGAAGCCTCGTCTCTTACTGTACTGAGATCACTCGCGTCAATCCGCTGAAATACAATCTGATCTTTGAACGGTTTCTCAATCCGGCCCGGATAAGCATGCCAGATTTTGACATCGACTTTTGCGTCAACGGTCGAGATCAAGTAATTGACTACGTGCGAGATAAATACGGGGACGATAGAACAACACAGATTGCCACATACGATCGCATGGCCGCCCGCAGTGTGGTGCGAGACGTTGGACGTGTTCTCGGCGTTTCTTACGGCACAACAGACCGACTGGCCAAGATGATTCCCCCTGGTTACAAATTGGAGACCGCGGTCGCGGAAGTAGCGGAACTGAAAACACTGTACAAAACAGACGAAACTACAAAGAAAATCGTCGATATCGGCCAACGCCTCGAAGGGCTAACTCGTAATACCTCCACTCACGCCGCCGGGGTTGTAATCTCTGCCGATCCACTGACCAACCATGTCCCGCTCCTGCGCCTAAGCGGAGGAGAAATCGTGACGCAGTTCGACATGACGGATGTAGAAGCGATCGGTCTACTAAAATTCGACTTCTTAGGGCTGCGCAACCTTACCCTAATCGACGAAACCTGCAAATCCATACGCGACCATGATGGAATTGAAATAGATATCGAATCGCTGCCACTCGACAACAAGGAGACATTCCAGTTGATCCAAGCGGGAAAAACGGCGGGGATTTTTCAACTTGAGAGTTCAGGAATGACCAACCTTATCAAGCGTGTTCAACCAAAGCGCTTTGAAGACCTGGTTGCTCTGCTTGCCCTACATCGTCCGGGTCCACTAGAAAGTGGAATGGCAGATGACTACGTCGAACGACGCAACGGTCGCCAGCAAGCTACCTATCCTCATTCAAGTCTACAGGAAGTACTCGAGGAGACCTACGGCCTCCCAATTTACCAGGATCAGATAATGCTAATGGCTCAAAAACTGGCCGGTTTCTCCCTTTCCGAGGCAGATGTCTTGAGAAAGGCAATGGGAAAGAAGAACAAGGCCATGATGAGAGGCCTGAAGAAGAAGTTCATCGGCGGCTGCCAGGCAAACGGCATCTCTGGAGAACTGGCAATACAGAGTTTCAGTGATATGGAGAAGTTCTCTCGCTACGGCTTCAACAAATCACACGCAACCGCCTACGCGTTCATCTCTTACTGGACCGCTTACCTAAAAACCCATTACCCTACCCACTTCATGGCAAGCCTGCTTACCAGCACGCAAGGAAACCTGGACAAAATCGCCGAGTACATCAGTAGGTGCCGCAAGATGGGGATTGATGTCCTCCCGCCCGATATCAATGAGAGCAAAAGTAGCTTCACCCCCATAAGCAAAGACCGAATCCGTTTTGGGCTAACAGCAATCAAACATGTCGGTAGCGGAGCGATTGCATCTATCCTTGCCGTTAGAGGCAATGGATTCGAGTCACTCTCCGACTTCTGCCGCCGCATTGGTGGAGAAAACATTGACAGAGAAACACTAGAGGCGCTAATCAAAACAGGAGCTTTTGACAGCTTTGGAGCAGCCCGCAAGGGATTGTTACTCTTCCTTCCAGAGGGATTAGAGCTAATGCAGATTGCCCGGCGTGAACGACAAAGTGGGCAGCAATCGTTCTTTGGCAATGATGCAGAATCCACACCGGAGATCTCCAAAGAGGAGTTCTCACAACAAGAACGCTTGGGCTTCGAGCGAGAGTTGCTTGGCCTCTACGTTAGTGCTCATCCGCTTGATGAGCATCGAGAAGTTCTCTCCAATTACTATGTGCCCCTGACTCAACTCTTATCGATCAAGCAAGGAGAGCGGGTTACCGTAGGTGGAAGAGTAAAGAAACTGCGAAAAATCCCAACAAAAAATGGCGGCCAAATGGCCTTCCTTTCGCTGGAAGACGGGATCACAGAGGCAGAGATTACGGTCTTTCCTAAGCTGCTAGAATCCGATCCGTTCTTGCTTGACGAGGATCAGCTCATTGGCCTTTGCCTTAGCGCGGGCAGTAGAAATGGACAGATAAACCTGATAGCGGAAAAAGTCTTCCCTCTTGATGAGATCACAGAGAAAAGACAGGTCTCTCTGGTGATCACCCTGACAGACGACAGGATAACCCAGAAAAGACTGGACAAGATCTCCGACATTCTGAAGCTACATGTCGGACAAAGCCCCCTTACATTTCACATTCAGGATGAAAGTGGAGACATTGAAGTGATTACAGGAGGAGAATACCGGGTCAATCCGTGTGAAGAGTTGAAGGCTTCTCTGGAGCAGATTGTTGATAAAGGAAATGTTCTGCTGTTAACAGAGGATAGAAATTGAAGATATACGTGCGCGGAAGCTTACGCTGGCTTTATCCCGGGATGCGAGTAAAGCGTTGGGTACTGCTGTCCGTTCTTGGGATGGCGCTATTCGTCATCGGATTACTGGTAGTCATAGGCAAGGAGCAGATCGGCCAAATCTATTACCTGTTCCCGCGACAAGCACCTCCGGCTAACTACTTCTTGGTTAGTCTTTTTCTCTTACTTGGCGGCGCGGCATTCGCCGTGGGCATAAGTTGCCTTGTAAAGTCTATCATCTCTGCAGTGGCTCCAAAACGTGACGGAAAGGCATCAGACCTAATCTACCGCACGCGGGTACTAGAACGCGGGCCTCGGGTTGTGGCTATTGGAGGGGGGACGGGATTATCCACGTTATTGCGGGGGCTCAAAGAGACAAC
>JAUWOJ010000042.1 GCA_030612175.1 Candidatus Bipolaricaulota bacterium
TACGATCAAGCGGGCCTTTACTTCACCAGTATAGCTGGGGTAGGAACTCTCAGTGCGGCCACCATTCTAGGGGAGTTTGGTAGTGTAGAGCGGTTCAAACAGGCAAAGCAGATGGTTGCATTTGCCGGTGTTGACCCTAAACTGCGAGATTCCGGCCAGCACCGAGGAGCGGTACACATATCCAAACGTGGTTCTCGTTATCTGCGCCGTGCACTATATCTTGCCTGCCAAGGGGTTGTGCGCAAAGACGATTACTTTAACGCCATCTATCAACACCATCGAGACAATGGTAAGTCTTACAAGGAGGCAATCATTGCAGTGATGAATCGGTTCATTCACGTTATCTACGCCATTTGGAGGGATAAGCGTCCCTACTACCCCTTGACCCCGGTATAGCTTGTTACAAACAGTCTTACGTGTTGTTGCAGCATTGTCTTTCATGAGGAATGGTCTCGGCGCCCCTGCTCCTCCCCACCCTAGCAGTCTCTCTGCCTCTTCTTAGTTTGTCTATCGGTCTTCCCACTCCGCAATCCGCAATTGCCTCCGCGCCTTTGTTATCACCATGTGTGTGCTTTCCTTTGCGATCTTTGCGTTCTCTGCGAGAGTTATATGCCTTTTCTCTCGCCCGTTCGTTTCACGCACTCAAGCCGCTAAGGAGATCTACGTAGTGGGGTTGCTTTTACCCTATTGTTGGTTTCCTCTGCGTCCTCTGCGGTTAAATGTCTTTGTCTTTGACAGTAAGTAGCCTTTGTTCTTAACCTTATTCCTGTTTTTCTCTGCGATCTTTGCGTTCTCTGCGAGAGGCTAAGCTTTTTGTCTCGTCTTTCCCATTTAACCATTACTGTTTCTCGACTGCCGACTCTTGACTGCCGACTATCTTTTCAGTCTTTCTCTCTGGGTTAGCTTACCTCAACTGTGAGGAACCAACAATGCTAGGAACAACTAAACCAGGAACGAAGATTAGCCAGAAGCTCGTCTTGAGTTCTTACCCTTTTTCCTGAGATCGGAAGGCAAGCGGCAAAAAACTGGCCGTATCGCTTTCGAAAAACACGGCTATCAGTAATAATAACACTCCCTCGATCAGTCCTCTTGCGAATCAGCCTCCCTGTTCCTTGCCGCAGCTTGAGCAGTGCTTGCGGAATCGCAAGGTTAATAAATGGATCCTCTCCTCTTTCTCTTAATCTCTCTGTCATGGCCAAGAAAATGGGATCCGTAGGAACAGGAAACGGGAGTCGGGTTATGACCAAGATCTCTAGTTCTGCCCCTGGCAGGTCCACCCCTTCCCAAAAACTGTCCGTTCCGAGAAGGACTGCGCCGCCTTTAATCCCTCTAAATTGGTCAAGCAACTTGCTGCGCGGAGCATCGGGCTCTTGGGAAAGTACCGCAACCGCTTCCGAAATCCGTTGCTCGACAGCGTGCAGTAGGCGATAAGACGTGAATAGCACGAGGACTTTCCGCTTCATTGTAACGACGATCGCGCTCACCAAGGAAGAAATTGCGTCGGCGTAATTCTCCATTAGTCCGTCAACAGGGGGGAGAAACTCCGGGAAGTAGATGCTCATTCGCCCATTATCTGAAGAAGGGCTTTCTAGTAGTGCGTAATTCACATCCTTCGGAGCAGCATCGAGGCCTAATGTCTTACCCAAATAGGAGAATCTGCCCTCCAGAGACAGAGTTGCTGAAGTGAGAATCAATCCGGTAAGTCTTGGATAAAGAGGCTTCTGCAAGAAACCCGCTATCTCAAGTGGTGAATCGCGAAGAGCAATTCCTCGTTCTCTCCGTTCGTGCCAATGAACATGATTCTCTTCCTGAGGACCGAACAGAGTTTGGAACAAGGACGAATCTGCCTCTGCCTCCAGAGTCAATCCTTCTGCCTCATGTTTCTTCTCAGGATCAGCAAGAGCTTCACCAATCTGCTCAAGAACTTCCTTCAGCCGATCGATCGTACTGACAACCTGCTTGACTAATGGACGAAATTCATCCATTTCAGGTAATCGGCCACGCCGCTCATCGGCAAAATGGGTGTCAAGCGAGGAAAAAAGATGGATATTTGCAGTACGCAATGTTGAAACAAACTCGCGCAACCTGACAACTCGTTTGTCATCCTTGGAAAGGGAAAGGTCATGAATGAAGCTAGCGCTCCCCCTACCCTTGACTCGTTCAATCCGCGCTGTTAAGTCATCCAGCGTGTACCATGTAAGCGTAGTAGTGAACGCCTGTCGCACAACTCTTTCCAGCGCATGTGCCTCATCGACAACCAGGTACTGATATCCTCCCAGTATTCCTCCGCCTGCCTGTAAATCAGCAAGCAGGAGAGAGTGGTTAACAACGACAAGATCTGCTTCTCTCGCGCGCCGTCGAGCAGCAAACGAGAAACAATCACCAAAGAACGGGCAATCAGGCCCAGGGCAGTGTCGAGGATCGTCATGCAATCTAGCCCAAAGAGCACGCCATCCCGAATCACACAGAAAGGCGCCGTTTTCCTCTATGTCTCCTGTTCCTGTCTGGAAACGCCAATTGACTAGTAAGGCAAACAAGGGGCCCACGTGCTGTTCGAGCCCTTCAGTTACCTCTACCAACATGGTCTCAAAGCGTCGCAGACACAGGTAGTTCTCCCGCCCTTTTAGCAAAGCAACCTTGAGTTGGGGATTTAGCTGAGAGACGAGAAATGGAAGATCTTTGAAAAAGAGCTGTTCTTGTAGCTGTTTGGTACGAGTAGAAATCACGAGCCGCTCCTCGCTGTCGACCCGCAGATGCAGTAGAGCCGGAACGAGGTAAGCAAATGTTTTACCTGTTCCCGCTCCGGCTTCAGCAGCCAAAGTCCCTCCCTGCTCAAAGATCTGAGTCACTAGGCTCGCCATCTTCTGCTGCGCGGGACGAATCTCAAATCCAGGCAATTGTTGCGCGATTACCCCATTAGTTGACAATGCCTCTTCTGTTGAAATTACGGGCGCTTGAGTTGGCTGTAGAGGTTCTTCTTCTGTCTTGGTTTCCACCGCTTCAGCCAGCGGCAAGAGATGTCGAACAAGCTCACCAGTGGAAGGCGGCAGAAGGTGGCCTAGGAGGGAGATAACTTCAGGGTTCAATCTCAATCCTTCTTCTATTAGAAAAGCAAACAGAGTGCCAATAGCTTCCTTTCTGTGAAGCTGTTCTAGCGGAATATGGTAATACGTGCATAGATTTGAGAGACTGTGATCCGGCAGAGTCGGCAGAAATGCCTTGGCCAGAAGCTGCAAATTGATTGCCCGAGGTGTTTCTTCCTCGCTATGGGCAATTGAAACAAGTCCCTTGGCGGCGCCAAGTGCTTTCCCTGGCTGGGCTTTCCCGTTCACGAACAGAAGCTTCTCGCTACTATCCTCCACAACAAAACGGGATAGACCTAGCTCTTTCCAAGGAAGGTACATCTGTTTGCTCCCTATCGTTCCAGTCACGTAACTAAAAGCTAAGTGTCTTCGATCTCACATAATATTGGCATCATACAAGGAATCCAGGGAGGGAGCCGAAAAGTAGCCTGTCCCCTTTTTTTCTCTTCTAATTCCTAATCCTGTTTTCGGCTCACAGAAGGTGATGAAGCAAATCAATTCTTCTAACCACCCCAACCAGTCGCCGTTCTACGTCAACCACCGGAAGGCTTTTTAGGTTCTTACGAATGATTAGATCGGCAGCTTGCAGGTCATCATCATCAACCTCTACACAAATGACGTCAGTATGCATATGTTTTTCAACTGGCTCATCCGCTATCTGGCCAAGCTTCTTGGCAAACTGGTTCATGTCAGGAATAAACGAGGCACTATGAAGCATCTCGAAGTACCCTGGAAGAGCGGCTTTGATAACATCTTTCGCGGAGATGAATGCGATAAGCTTGCCCTCCTCATCAACAATTGGCATATTGGACATCTCTGCGTTGTCAAGAATGAAGATCAATTCCTTGACTGAAATATCCTTCTCTACTGACGTCAGATCTCTTGTCATGATCTCGCCGACCTTCACATTTCCTCCTTATATCCGCTTAAGGGAAACGTTTGCCATCTCATGCTCGATTTGCCCTATATCCATACAGACCTTTTCGGGACTCTCTGCGCTTAGTATTCCTGCCGCAAGTCCGAAACGAAGCGCTTGCTCGATTCCCGCACCATTATAAATCTGGTAGATGACCCCTCCAAGCAGAGCATCGTCCGCGCCAACCAGATTCCTAAACTGCGTTGTTTGCACTCGCGCGCTGATCTCCCAGATGCTATCTGGGGTTATAACAATGTCACCGATTACCTCATGAGAGACGATCATCATCTCAACCCCGCCCTGCACTATCCGTTTGCCAGCACTGATAATCTCTTCCCTTGTTCTCAGTTTCATCCACTCAAAAGACAGATGCTCGCGTATATCCGGTTTGATGATGTTGGGCGCGGCAGGCAGGCAGTGTGTAAGGCAACTTGCTCCAGCGCTAACGGCCACTTTGGCGCCCGCCTGCTTGGCCAGTTCAGTCAACTCATGGTAAAAGGCTAGATTAGCCTGAGGCGGAAGACTTCCCGCAAGAACAACCCACTCGGCAACTTTGAGCATTCGTCGGTAGCGACGCATAAAGCGGTTCATTTCACTCTCGGCTACAGCAACACCCGGTCCATCTATCAGAATGGGAACATGTTCATGTCCATGCTCCAAGACCGTCAGATTGGTTCGCGTCTCCCCGCTTCCTGTCCAGACGAAGTTGGTTGTAACGCCTTCATCGCGTAGAGCGCGCAGGACTACATGCCCGGTGTATCCTCCAACAAATCCCATGGCAATATTTTCTAACCCCATACGCGCTAGAAAGATAGAGATATTAATGCCCTTGCCTCCTGCCGAGATGCTGCTATCAGTAGCACGGGTAAGATACTCCTCTTGAGTTTCCTTCCCGATTTTCAAGCGATCCACCCAGTAAGTCACATCAACTGATGGGTTCGGCGTAACTGTAACAATCATGAGGCTCCTCTTGTCGCGGCAGACACAAGCACGCTGCCAGTTAGTGAAGCGGCAGAAGCTGCTTCAATGTGCGCAAGGACAAATGTTCCCGCGCCAACATCTCTGTCCAGGATCACCATGCGGTGATCATCGCTCCTCCCGTAAGACATGCCCTTGCGATTTCTTCCATCCACAAGCACCTCTATTTTATCACCAATTCGCTTGTGATTCTCCTCAAATGTAATTTCCCTCTGGCGAATGAGAATCTCCTGCAATCGCTTTTTTTTTGCCTCAATTGGCACATCGTCAGCAAGCCTAGCGCTCCGCGTTCCTGGCCGAGGCGAATACTCAGCCACAAAGACTGTCCCAAAGCGGCCTTCGTCCAGCAGTTCGAGTGTGGCACGGAAGTCTCCCTCTGTCTCCCCTGGATGGCCGACAATCAGATCGGTGGTGATATTTATGCCCCTCACAAGTCTTCGTGCCTTGTTCACGATCGACAGGAAATCACTGCGTGTGTAGCCACGATTCATCAAGGAGAGAACGCGATCGCTCCCTGATTGACAGGCAAGATGAATGTGGTTACAGATACTCTCGTGCTCCGCAATCGTTTGAATTACCGTTTCGGTCATGTCTCGCGGATGAGAAGTAGTAAAGCGAACACGTGGAATTCCAACATCTGCCACTTGGGCAAGTAGATCTGCAAATCCTCCGTACTCGGTCCGGTCTCTACCGTAAGAATCGACATTCTGTCCCAGGAGAAGAACCTCCTTATAACCACTATCGGCCAGAGCCCTTACCTCGGCAAGAATCTTCTCTGGTTCCCGGCTATGTAGAGGACCACGGCTGTAGGGAACGATACAATAGGAACAAGAATTCGAGCACCCTTTAGTAATATTGACCATGGCTTTGATCGAGCCTTCGCGTCTAAAAGGAATCTCATCGATAACATACGGAGAGGGAAGATGGGCAATTCGTTTTCCCTTTTCCTCGACTTCCAGCAAGAGCCGAGGAAGGTTGTCCAGCCCGGCAACTCCGAATAGAAAGTCAACCACGGGAAAACGCCTTAACAAGGATTCACCACGCGCTTGCGCTATACACCCTCCTATGCCAAACAGAACTCGTTTCTGAGATTTGAGTTGTTCAACATTACCCAGCTGTCCGAATACCTTCTCTTCGGCTTTCTGCCTGACCATACAAGTGTTAAACAGAATCACATCAGCATCCGTAGGGGAATTAGTAATTCTAAATCCTGCCCGTTCAAGGACACCGGCAATCCCCTCTGATTGATGGAAGTTCATCTGGCAACCCCAGGTTCTAATATACACACTCTTATTCATGTCGATGCTAACAAATATAGCGAAAAACGAAACGTCGATCAAATCTGAATAAAAGGGCATTGCTCATAGCCAATTCACCACCCCAAGGCCAATCCGATATCATGTCTAAAATATGGCCGGGAGCTGTTTTTTTCACGAAAAGATTGAACATTTAATTGTAGCGCGGTCAACAGCATTGACCCTGAAGTTGAAAACTGTATAATGGCCAGCTTGAGAGGTGATAACCGTGTCTAAAACAGTAACAGAGAAGATTCTTTCGCGGCACGTACAGGAAGGAACTTTGTGTAAGGGAACAGAAATCGGAATACGGATCGATCATTGCCTGACACAGGATTCTACGGGAACAATGGCATGGCTCGAGTTTGAGTCACTTGGCTTAGAACGCGTTAAGGCAGAGCTTGTTGTCTCCTATTCAGATCATACCTCACTCGGATTCAAAGGCGAATCAACTGACGACCACGCCTTTCTTAAGGCCATAGCGTCGCGCTACGGAGCCAAGTTCTCCAAGAACGGGAATGGCGTATGTCATCAACTTCACTACGAACGTTTCGGCGCGCCAGGAAAGACATTGCTCGGCTCCGATTCTCACACACCGACGGCTGGCGGACTGGGGATGCTTGGGATTGGCGCAGGTGGAATGGATGTAGCCGTAGCGGCAGGAGGAGGGCTTTTTCATCTTGTTGTCCCCAAGCTGATGCAAATTGTCCTCAAGGGCAAGCTTTCATGGGGAGTGGCGGCAAAAGACATTGCGCTAGAGATTCTACGGCGGATCTCGGTAAAGGGAGGAGTGGGCTACTTTCTCGAGTTTGCTGGCCCCGGTGTAAAGAACCTTTCAGTACCACAACGAGCAACAATAACTAATATGTGCACGGAAACCGGAGCAACTTCTTCAATCTTCCCCTCAGACAAGGTAACACGGAAATTCTTACGCATGCAAGGTCGCGAGGAAGACTGGGACAAGCTTGTTCCAGACCCCAATGCCAAATACGACAAGAGCCTGGAAATCGATCTTTCTTCATTGAAACCGCTTGTAGCAATGCCAGGAATGCCAGACAATGTCTATGATATTGACGAAGTTCTAGGAACAAAGATCGATCAAGTCTTCATAGGTTCTTGTACCAATGGAAGTTATCACGACATCAAGATTGTCGCAGAGATGCTCAAGAACAAGCATGTCTCTACAGACTTCGATGTGATTGTCTCTCCCGCGTCCAGGCAGGTATGGGAAATGCTGATAGCGGACGGGAGTTTCTTCGATCTTACCAAAGCTGGAGTGCGCATGATCGAACCTGGCTGTAATGCATGCATCGGAATTGGCTTTGTCCCGGGATATGAGCATTTGTCCCTGCGTACGGTAAATCGGAACTGGAAGGGGCGTGGGGGAAGCAAGTTCGGGAAGATCGCGCTCTGTAGCCCTGAGGTAGCGGCTGCATCGGCGCTTGCCGGACGAATAGCTGATCCACGCGAGCTTCCGCCGGTAACAGTCAAGACCGATTGCCTCATCATAGATGATTACCTCATCATAAAACCATCTGGAGGGGGGAGTCCAATCGAACGCGCGCCGAACATCGTTCAATTGGAGCCACAAGAGCCTCTTGCTTCGGTCCTTGAAGGAGAAGTACTGCTCAAGCTAGGTGACGGTATCTCAACTGATGCCATCCTTCCAGCAGGACCGCTCACACAGCACCTACGCAGCAACCTTCCCGAGATAGCTAAGTTCACCTTCTACTATGAGGACAAGAACTTCGCGGAGCGCGCCCTGGAAAAGAGTGGTGGATTCATCGTTGGAGGCGACAATTACGGGCAGGGTTCATCGCGCGAGCACGCAGCCCTCGCCCCATGGCAACTAGGAATCAAGGCAGTTTTCGCTAAGAGCTATGCTCGCATCCACCGCGCCAACCTGATTAACGTAGGGATCATCCCATTTATTTGCGATACAAGTACTCTGGATCAAGGAGATCGACTGGAGGTAGACGTATCTGACCTCGGCCGGGAATTAAGCGTTGAGAACAAGGCAAAGGGAAGCACCATTAAGATACATCACGACCTTTCTCCGCGCGAAATCGAGATGATAAAAATCGGTGGGCTACTCGCCTATACTGCACAGAAAGGCGCTGGTCAATAGAAGGCTCGCGATCCCTCACCATGAATGGTGAAGAGTGATGGGTGGAAAGACAGTCGGCAGTCGGCAGTCGAGAAGCAGTCGGCAGCCAAAACCAGTTGAATAGTCAAGTGGTTGAATAGTTGATTGGGAAGGAGAGGAAGAATTTCGAATTGCGAATCGCGAAATGCCGATTGCGAAGACCGATGGACAAACGGAGAAGAGGCGATTGCGGATTGCGAATCGCGAAGTGAAAACTGACAACTGACAACTTCCTTTCCTGATAACTGATTACTGCCTATTGACAAACGTTCACTAATAAGCTATTATGCCCACATACTGAAATTGCATTCCCAGAATGTGAGAATAAGACCTAGAGGCGGGCAGGCTTGAACACGCTGGAAAAATGCGTCAGAATTCTGACTCTATTTAGCAAGACTAAGCCCATAGTAACTGTCTCGTATATTACGAAGCAACTTGGGCTTCCCTCCAGCACGATTTATCGCTATATCACTATGCTAAAGCGAAGCGGGTTGATCGAGCAAACGGACCAGGCAGGAATGTACTGCCTTGGCACAAAGATCCTAGAGCTTGCCCACAATGTCCCCAAGAAAAGCGTACAAGAAACTTCCCTTCCTATTATGGGTCAGCTGTCGGGGAAGACAGGCGAGACCGTTACTCTCACTGGACTACGCGAGCACGATGGAATTTGTCTGGAGAAGGTAGATGGACACCATGCTTTCCGTGTCTCCTTTGAACGC
>JAUWOJ010000049.1 GCA_030612175.1 Candidatus Bipolaricaulota bacterium
GAAATGGGGCAAGGATTCACTACCGTAGTTACGCAAATCGCCTCAGAGGCAATGCAGATCCCGATGAAACGGATTCATATCGCTCCTGTAGATAGCTCTCGCGTTCCTGATTCCGGACCAACAGTCGCTTCACGCGGAACAACGATGAGTGGGCTTGCTGTTATTGACGCGGCGGAAAAACTACGGAAGCGCATTGCTGAGGTAGCTGGTATCCTCAACATCGCGAAGGGGAAAATCTCTGTCCACCTTGATGAGATCGCGCAAGCGTTTTGGATGCGCAACCTTGACCCTGCTGTAGAGGGATGGGCAGCCGCAGCGCCAGTCAGCTGGGACCCAGAAACTGGTCTTGGGGATCCGTATTTTGTCTACTCCTCTGCTACCCACATCGCCGAGGTAGAGGTAGATGTAACAACGGGCGAGGTTTCAGTGGAAGACTTTGTAGCAATACATGACTCAGGCAAGATCATCAACCATCAGCTAGCGACCGGTCAGGTTGAAGGGGGCATCGCGCAAGGATTGGGCTTCGCACTAATGGAGGAAATCAAGCAAGAGAACGGAAAACTATCAGCAAGAGGTTTCACCACATACCGCATTCCAACAGTTCGCGACATGCCATCGCATGCACATGTTGATTTTGTCGAGGTTCTTTACTCCAAGGGTCCATACGGAGCAAAGGGGCTAGGGGAAGTTCCGTTAATGGCTGCGCACGCTGCTGTTTCTCGTGCAGTCGCACACGCAATTGACACAGCAATCACCGCCTACCCCCTCTCTCCGGAACAGGTCAAGTGTAATGTTGCACTATCACCAGTGCTAGCCGGATGAGAATAAGGACCCAACCAGCAATCACTACAATCCACACAAGTCGTTTAGCAATTGATGCTATTGCGAGGAATATTGTCAAAATGGCAAGCAGTCCAATTGGGTCAACAAGATCCGTAGGAACTGACATTGATGGAAGTATTGTATGTACCAGCTGCACGATTCCTTGGCCGATCAGGTGGGCCAGACTATAGATAAAGGAGAGAGCTCCATCGGCAATTTCCCCCCACTCTGTGGTCGATTTAGGTACTGTTTCTGCTTGCGCCACACAACAAACCAAAGGAAGAACGAGAACTATCCCAACAAGTAGAAAACATACCATACACCGACGCTTAGGGCTTCTCTTAATGGTTATCCCCCTTAGAGTCCAAGAAGAGCCAACAGTGACGAGAAGTCAAGATCACCCTGCAATACCTCATCCAGTGTACTCACGCCAAGCATTCCAACGATAGTGCCGAGGAAGTTCCCAATCGCTTCTGCCGGAGCGCTCATAATAATCGGCATCAACGAATCCTGTATTGGCATACCCAGAGACTCGGAAAGCAAAGCGAAGAACTCCTCGTTATCGGCAAAGAAGGCTGCAAATGTAGCCACCAGTAACGCTTGGTCAGCTTCACGCACTGCGACAATTCCTTCTCCCAGTAGCTGGCCAAAAACGGCAATTGTGGTGA
This sequence comes from Candidatus Bipolaricaulota bacterium, assembly GCA_030612175.1. GTDB lineage: Bacteria > Bipolaricaulota > Bipolaricaulia > UBA7950 > UBA9294 > JAUVYF01. The sequence continues at coordinate 1,491 of JAUWOJ010000049.1, forward strand.
AGTACGGTGCCCCAACAGCGCCTGTTTCCGAGACCCACTGGATGAGAACAGGTCTCGCCTCTAATGGGCTCCAATCAAGCTCCACGGTGCCACTGGCAACCAGTTCTCCGCCAATAAAATCGAATACGCTTCCGCTTTCTTCACTCACAGCAGGTAAGAACCCACCGATTGCTATCTTGTTTGTGATTGTCACCTGCTGGTCAAACTCAATGTGTATTCCGGTCACCGCTGTTCCGGTTGTGTTCGTGAACAGTCCTACAGTTACCTCGCCTGCTGCGTAAAAGGCTACATCGAATGCACTGCCCAGTGCCGCCGCGGATAGAGCCACTAGAAGCAGCCCAAATACTCCCCATATCGCCACGCTCTTTCTCATAGAAAAACCTCCTTGATCAATTTGTTAGTCTATTCTAGCAGTATCAAGATGGTTCGGCAACAATAGACCTCGGCCGTAAGGAGCTAGGAAATATGTTAGGAACTGCATGTGGGCGGAGCTTCTCCAGTCTGAGCACCATATTTGCGTGCGGGGAATCGTGTGCTGTTGCAGGCCCAGCACTCAGGAGTCTCTTACAGTGCAGAGCTTAGTGATCTGCGTTAGGGATCAATAGTAAACGTTCTCTCGAATGCCTTGATTCCATCCACATACCCCTGCGCGGTAAACCGCCCAATCTGAAGATCCGCGAGACTTAATTGATAGAGATGCCACTGACCACTGGTTACGGTATCTCTTGTGGTCTCCACAGTCTTACCATTTGAATCAATCCAGCGAAGCTCGAACAAATCACCGCTGTGTACCCTATTGAAATGAACAATCAGGAGCGCATTTGGGTCTGATCGAGAGAATCGGCTAGTTTCATCCTCTCCAACATACCCCTCTCGCTTGCGCGTGACCGATCGATACAGTCCGTAGTGCAACTCACGCGTATATGAAGAGATGAGAAGTGAGCCCACATCACGAGCGATGTCGGCGGCAGCAGCTACAACTTGGCCTTCGTAACCACCAAAGCTATTTCCTTCCTTGATGGTAACAGTATTTTCTCCCTCGTAATCGGACGCCTGTTCGATTTGGCCACTCCGGGTATTCACAATCTGGATTTGCGCAAGAAGCCGCAACCTATAGCGATTAGCTGAAACTAGAGAAACACACTCTCCGTCCTTCCATTCTTCACAGACTGTAGTTGCTTCCTTGCTTGTGTCTATGGCATAAACCGTCCCTGTGATGAGCTTATTGACCCCTGTCAAGGAACCAATACGAGCTGCCGTAGCAGGGTCAAAAATGCCAACTTCGCCCAGCATCTGCTCAGTCAACAGCTGGTTCAATTGTGACCGCGAGAAGGCTGTAATCTCCGGCATATTGACAAGCTCCGTCTCGATTCGAGCTTGCAGCGTCTCCGCTGCTCCTCGCCAAGCCGAGCTATTGGCAAATCCCAACACAGCAACATCAAGCCGCTCGGTTGCAATCACTGCATGTTGGGGCGGTTCAGGGACACCGAGAAACAGTATCACTCCAACAAGTGCCACAACCAGCCCAACAGCAATCAATATGGTCCTCGCACTATCCATCACACCCTCCCTCAGCTAAACGCATCGTGCCACACCAGTCTTTCCTCCCCGCACGACCACGCTATCGCATCACCATTATTACACTCTCCCCTCCCACAAAACAAGTCAAGGAGGTGATTCGCTCAGCCATTTTATCAGTCTTTGGTTATGCGTTGCCAAGTATAGTATACATAAGATGTGTTTTGTGTTGTTTCGTTTCCTGGCAAGGAACCTGGTCGTGACTGCTGGCTCAATTTTGATGATACGTCTACTTCTGTTATAATCCTTTAGCACAGGGTAGCAGGGGGTGAGTATAACGAACGTTCTGTTGGTTTATCCTAAGTTTCCGGATACTTTCTGGAGCTTCAAGCACGCACTCAAGTTCATACGCAAGAGGGCTTCTTCTCCTCCGCTAGGCCTGCTGACCGTTGCCGCGATGCTCCCATCAGGTTGGGACAAGCGCTTGGTCGATACTAACGCGGGAAAGCTCACCGAAAAAGACCTAGCATGGGCTGATTACGTGTTCATTAGCGGGATGACTGTCCAAAGAACGTCGGCACGTCAGATCATTGCCCGTTGCAGGAAAGCGAATGTTAAGGTCGTTGCCGGAGGACCGCTCTTTACGAGTGAGCACGAGCAGTTTGAGATGGTAGATCATTTGCTACTAAATGAAGGCGAAGTGACCATTCCACTTTTCCTGGAGGATCTGGCACAGGAACGAGCGAAAAACGTCTACGTTACATCTGAATTTGCTGACATCCAGAAAACGCCGGTCCCGCTGTGGGAGTTGGTCGACATGGATCAGTACGAGTCGATGGGTATCCAGTTCTCCCGTGGTTGCCCTTATGACTGTGAGTTCTGCGGCGTGACAACACTATTCGGCCACCGCTTCCGCACGAAGACAGCCGGGCAGATCACCGCCGAGCTAGACAGTCTCTATGACCTGGGGTGGCGCGGTAACGTCTTCTTTGTAGATGACAACTTCATTGGCAACAAAGGGTGTCTCAAGACGGAGCTATTGCCTGCCCTGATTGAATGGCAGAAGGACAAGGCAGGAATCCCGTTTTATACGCAGGCGTCCATCAACCTCGCCGACGACCGGGGATTGATGGAGATGATGGTGCGGGCAGGCTTTCGCACGGTCTTTATCGGCATAGAAACGCTGAACGAAGAGAGTCTAACTGAATGCAACAAGAGGCTGAACAAGAATCGTGACCTGGTTCAGGATGTCAAGCGCATACAGCGAGCCGGTCTACAAGTTCAGGGAGGTTTCATCGTTGGATTTGATCATGATGCACCTTCTGTCTTCCAGCGGCAGATTGACTTTATCCAGAAAAGCGGGATTGTGACAGCAATGGTTGGCTTACTTCAGGCGCCACGTGGCACAAGGCTTTACGAACGCCTGAAGAAAGAGGATCGCCTGCTTGATGACATGTCTGGAGATAACGTTGACGGTACCACGAATATTATCACTACCATGAGCCTAGATACACTACGTGAGGGATACAAACGCATACTGCAAACCATTTACTCGCCTCAGTACTACTACCAGCGCGTCAAGACCTTCCTGCGAGAGTATCCACCACCAAAGATACACACACCTCTATGCTTCCAGCACATTCTGGCTTTGTTCCGGTCTATCTACCACCTCGGCATTATTGGCAAGGAGCGAGTGCAATACTGGAAACTCATTTTCTGGACGCTTTTTCGCCGCCCTAGACTGTTCCCGTTGGCTGTCACCTTAGCGATCTACGGCCACCATTTTCGCAAAACTTGCGACCTTCATGTCCGCTAGAAGCTGCCTGCTTTGATCTGCTAATAATACAGTGCTAGCTGAGCGATACTTGATAACATGGGAGAATAGACAGGAGTTCTATCGGCTCATCCACAAACAAGTTCGCGGATTGATGATGCTGGCGCCCTTGTAGTCTCGCCCCAATCACATGCTATGTCCCCGCGGAAATGGACTCTTTCGTGTTTGGTGTTTGAATTAGCTGGGTAAGGACCAGTGAAACCACGACAATCGCTACACCAGCAAGAAATGGAGCCCGGTATCCGAATAGAACCCAGACCGTTCCACCAAGTACTGGAACCACAACCGCGGAAATGTGATTGATCGTGGTTTGGATGGACAGGTTACTCGTGAGTTCCTCAGGAGACTCGGCAATTTTCTGAAAGTACGTCACCAGCGCCATGTCTAAACCAAAGAGGATGTTGTCTAAGACGAATAGGAAGAACAAGACCGGAAGAGTATTGACATACGCGTAGCCAAGGAATATGGGAATGAGCATAGAAAACCCGATTGTCAACATGGTTCGCTCACCCAGCCTTGCAATGAGCTTGCCAGTAAGCTGATAGGCGTAAATGTTGATCAGGCTGTTTACGAAAAAGAGGATTGCTGTTGTGTCTAAACTAATTTTGAACTTGCTGACCAGAAGGAAGATGGCAAAAGTGGTAAGGATGTGTCGCCTGCTTCCCATCAGGAAGGCTAACGTGTAGTAAAGCCAGTACTCTCGACGCAGCTTCACCTTGCGTCGCGACGGTAGCCCATGTTGTCCTTTGCCTAGGGGAAAAAGAAGGAGTCCAGCAAGAACGACTAGTGTACCCACGGCAAGGAACAGATTGCGATACCCGATTCTTTCGGCAAGCAGATATACGGTGCCGGTTGCCGCCAAGGCGGCAATTGCCCCCAAGCTTTTCAGTTCTCCCAGTACTTTGGGTGTCCTTTCACGATCGACACTCATTAGGATCACTCCATTGCTGCTTGGGCCGAAGTAGTGAAAACCACAACTCATCACTAGTGTGGCAAAAAGCAGAAAAGGCATCGTCGTTGATTGGCCAGTGAGGATTATTCCTACGCCAAGCAGAACGATGCTCAGAGCCATGATCCGCAGCTCGGAGAAGACAAGCGCCACAAAGGCGAGAAGGAATGCCAACAGCCCTGGTATTTCGCGCACTGACTGAATCCAACCAATCGCCTCTGGCCCAACCCCGATCTTCTCCACCGCGAAGTTGTTAAACATCACCTGCCACACACGGTGACCAAAGACGAGGAGAACGTTAGAGATAACTACGTAGAAGAACAAGCGCCGGTTATCAGCAAACATTCTGCGCATACTGCCGATCTACTCCTCATGTGACACACATACGCTTCTTATGAGGATGTAGATGGCAATCCTCTAAGGAGGATCAAATCATACTTGGATACCCAAACAGATGCGACTGATGAGCGACATCGGAATACATTTGTGCCACGACCGTGCGCTACAGAATTTAGCATGCTACCGTATCAGACACTGATCTACTGGTATTGACTTATTCTATGCCCTTAAACTACTATCCAAACATAAAGCGATGACCAAGAAGAGGCTTCCTACATTCCACGGAGTACCCTCCCCGCTTATCTACCGCGACGGCGGGATTGACCTTATCGACCAGAGGCAACTTCCATCGAAGCTGGTCGTTCTCAGGATCACTGATTACGTAGACTTGGCGGACGCAATCCGGGAAATGAAGGTGCGTGGTGCACCGGCGATCGGGATCGCAGCAGCCTATGGAATAGTGCTGGGAATGCAGGAAGAAGTCAAGAGAACAGACCTTGTGGACCGCTTTGCGCAAGTCAGTGCAGAGCTCCGAGGGACGCGGCCAACAGCCGTGAATCTCTTCTGGGCGATTACTCGTCTAGAAAGGATCTTTCAGCGACACAAGAATGACCGTCCGGCCAGCCTAAGAGAGGCCCTCCTTACGGAGGCCAAGCAGATCCATGAGGAGGACGTAAAGGGCAACCAGTGCATAGGAAGACACGGGTCTGCGATTCTTCCTCAGGACGCGCGGGTCCTCACCATCTGCAACGCTGGCTTCCTAGCTAGCGGTGGCTACGGCACCGCCCTTGGGGTGGTCCGGGCGGCCTGGAAGCAGGGTAAACTCAGTATGGTCTACGTCTGTGAAACACGTCCCTTGTTCCAAGGTAGCCGACTTACCGCTTGGGAGCTCAGCCGGGAAGGGATCCCATTCCAGTTGATCATAGATTCGGCAGCGGGATACCTCATGGCAAAAGGGAGAATAGATGCAGTTCTGGCTGGAGCAGACCGCATAACGCAAAATGGTGATGTGACGAACAAGATCGGAACTTACGCCCTTGCGGTCCTGGGAGACCACCACAGGATCCCCCTATATGTTGCTGCTCCCACCTCGACCATTGATGCAAGCCTTGGAACGGGGGATGAGGTTCCGATTGAAGAACGCGATGGAGAAGAAGTGCGTGCGCCTCTTGGAGTACAGTTAGCCGTGCAGGGCGCGCGGGTGTGGAACCCAGCCTTCGATGTAACACCAGCGAGGCTTGTTTCTGCTATTATCACTGAGAGAGGGGTGCTGCGGCCGCCCTACCATATGAGAACTGAGAACTAGGTGGAAGCTAGTGGAAGCATGTGAGGGTACTTTGCCTGTCCGGAACGAGATGGTTCAGACCAAGGGTGGCCACTGCCGTGGTTAGCGTCAGAGGTGCACTGCTTTTGCCGCATCTGCGTAGGCAGGTGGGGCGGACTGCCCAGAGAATGGCCAACTTGGGCCTTGTTCGCGGGAGCTCAGGCAACGTATCCCTGCGGATAGGAGAGCGGATTCTCATCACTGCAAGTGCAACGCCTTACAAGGGCTTGACAGCCAAGCAAGTGATAGAGATTGATTACGAAGGGGAGAGGTACTCTGGCAGTGGCAGCCCATCCTCTGAGTGGCGGATGCACGCGGCAATCTACCGTGCACGGAAGGACATCCAGGCGATCGTACATACACACTCACCTTTTGCCACCGCAGCCGCGATCTGTCTCACCGAGCTTCCCATGGAAAACGATGAGGGAGAGCTCCTCTTCGGAGACACAATCCCAGTTGCCGAACACAAACCAGCTGGCAGTTGGGAACTCGCTGATGCAGCGGTCGATGCTCTGAGCGATGGAAAGGCCGTTCTACTTGCTTGCCACGGCGTGGTAGCATTGGGCTCCA
>JAUWOJ010000045.1 GCA_030612175.1 Candidatus Bipolaricaulota bacterium
TTTCTGTTTTGAATCTCAATTCGTTCCGGATTCGCGATAAAGTGGATCCTTTCATGTTCATCTCTTAACGTTAGCCATTCGCCAACTGCAAGCAGTGTGCCATAGTAGAGTTTGCCCTCACTTTCCAGCTGTATCTGCTCGCCAATCTGTGCGGCCAATATTCGCCCTGGTGACGTGTAATAAAAAGCCTGAGCCAGGATCTCACCATCAAAATCAACCTGAAGCGAAGAAGGAATAAGCTGGCTTGGCACGTTATCCAGTTGCAGCTTTTCACCGTCTCCGCCTACCAGTAGAACCGTGCGAGACTCTTCAACACAGGCAATTCCTCCGGCATAAATAGCCAAACTTTCCCCCGCAAATGAAGCAGTTGGAACCAGAACTAACGCAAGAAGAATTGCTCCGGCCAATACTATCCCTCTTATCATTTTATTCCCCCCTATGTGGCAATCTGACACACGCATTGATACTACCGCACTATCTCTATTCTTGTAAAGGGAAACACTGTACTTCTTAGAGTATATATGATCCCTCGAGAATTCCTCCACACCCTCTTCTTAGTTGCTTCACAACCCGGGTAATTTGTGCTATAATAGAACGTTTTGTTGTGGGATACTACACGAGAAGTGTCCTAAGAGAATGGAACTTGTCACAGGTCGGGGGGGGAGTGTTACCCACCCGATTCTCGTTGTTTATTGAGATCTGTGCCTCAGCCACGGTATTCAGGAGGAAGAGTGAAAACGACTGACGCGACCGTAAACTTGCGAAAGAATGTGAGCAGCACGGCTCCGGCCATGAAGAGACATTCGCACGACAAACCGCGGAAACGATCAGACAACCCCATTCGCACGTATTTCGACGAGATTAGTCGCGTCCCGCTCCTTAGCCGTGAGGACGAAGTACGCATCGCCAAGCGCATTGAGATGGGTAATAGACAGGCAAAGGAAGAGCTCGCTGAGGCAAATCTACGATTGGTTGTATCCATCGCCAAGAAATACCGAGGGTGTGGGCTGCCATTTCTCGACCTAATCCAAGAAGGCAACCTGGGATTGATGAAGGCGATAGAGAAATTTGACTACAAAAGGGGCTACAAGTTCTCAACGTATGCCACGTGGTGGATCCGCCAAGCAATCTTGCGCGCGATCACGAACCGATCGCGAATGATTCGTGTTCCAACACACATCAATGAACTGATCCGCAAGATCTACCAACTAGAACGCAATCATCTTAAGAAGCACGGACAGCCACCTACGCCAGAGGATCTTGCCAGCGAATTGGATACTAGCGTAGAGAACGTCATAAAGGCCAAGAAAACGTCGCAAAACATGAATTCACTCGATATGCCGATCGGCTATGATGATGATGGCTCGGTCCTTGGAGACTTCATAGAAGACAACACTTCAAGCTCTCCAGAAAAAGAAACGTTTCACCACCTGCTTGTGCAGGAACTGCAATCTGCGTTGGGAGAACGGCTGACCAACCGGGAGAGAAGAATCATCGAGCTACGCTACGGCCTTCACGACTATCAGCCTCGAACGCTCGATGAAGTAGGCGCCGAGTTTGCCATTAGCAGAGAGCGTGTGCGCCAGATTCAGAAAGAGGCTCTCTCCAAACTGCAGGACTCCAACCTTAAGCAGCGACTCGAATGGTTCAAGCTCTTATCTGAAGACGTTTAGACGCATTGCTTAGAGCAGCTATCTCTAAGCATTCATCAAAACACGATTTATCTTGCCTTCTCACTATTCAATCTCTCTGCTGTACGAGCACTCTTTGTTGTTACAAACAACCTTACCTTTCTTCTCTACAAGCACACCGTGCCCACATGTGGGGCAAGCCTCCACCGGCTGCTCGGACATGGCGTACCGACAACCAGGATAGTTATTGCAGCCATAGAAGGTTTGTTTGCGTTTCTGCGAATATCGTTCAACCAGCATCCCCTTCTCGCATGACGGACAGGAAACACCGGTCGGAATGGAAGTTGTCTTATTGCACTCAGGATTAGCGCACTTCAGATAGCGACCATATCGACCATTTCTTGTCGCCATTGGCGCTCCACAAACTGAACAGGTCGCCTCGGTCTCCATTTCCTTCTCCGTTTTCTCCAGAGACCCGGCAATAATCAATACTTCATCCTTGTAGTGATGTGGGAGCTCCGCCGGAAGACTGCGCGTATTTCGGCAGTCGGGGTAGTTAGAGCAGCCAACGAAGTGTGAACCCTTCCAATACCGAAGCTCCATTGGCGATTTACACTTGTCGCAAACGACATCTGTCATTATTTGGAATGGCTTACCTTCTTTGATCCGGGATTCAAGTCTTGTAAGCCGCTTTGAGAAAGGATCATAGAATCCCTGCAATGCGTCAGCTCGTGAGAATTGTCCTTCTTCAATACGATCGAGATCTTCTTCCATCTCTGCGGTAAAGTGAGCCTCCACCGTTTCGGGAAAGTATTGTTTCAGAAATTCGGTGACTTCCTCTCCGAGAAGGGTTGGACACAGGCTTCCATTCTTGTTTCGAACATAGTCACGTGTCTGAATAACCGATACTATCGTAGCGTAAGTGCTTGGTCGACCTATTCCCTTCTTCTCCAATATGCTGATTAACCCAGCCTCGCTGTAACGACGTGGCGGCTCAGTGAATTTCTGCCGTAAATCCACTCGTTCTATCGCCAGGATCTGCCCTTCCCTCAACCAATTTGGAATCTGGCCATCGCTGTCTTTCTCCCTTGGATAAAGGATTAGAAACCCATCAAATGCAAGCGTGCTGCCGGTCGCCTCCAAAATGTAGCAACCAACTGCAATAGTGCCCTTGCCTTGTTTGTAGAGGGCTTCCGACATCTGAGTGGAGAGAAAGCGCTTGTAGATCAGGGTATATAGCTTACGCTGGTCTGGGGAAAGCCAGGAAGCAATTTTCTCCGGCTGCAAGCTGACCGTAGTAGGGCGGATTGCCTCGTGAGCATCTTGAGAACGTCTCTTATTCCTGTAGTAACGAGTCTTGGCCGACAAGTAGTCTTCCCCGTATTGCTCAACAATCAACTGGCGCGCTTCCTTCACCGCGCTGCCCGACATGCGTACCGAGTCAGTGCGCATATAAGTGATCAGTCCCACATCTCCTTGAGGAAGCTTCACTCCTTCATACAATTGCTGGGCAACGCTCATCGTGCGTTTAGGCGCAAAACCAAGGAATGACGAGGCGGCTCGCTGTAGAGAGCTAGTAATAAATGGAGGAGGAGGTTGTCGAAGCCGGGTATCTTGCACAATGCTCTTGACAACAGCTTCTTCGCCCTGTAGTTCCTGCAGGGTCTTATTTGCCTCTGCCTCACTGTGCGCAACAAATTTCTTGCCGTTCTTCTTGGTCAGAGACGCGGTAAATGCTTCTTCTCCCTTCAAACATACATAGATCTCCCAGTACTCCTCAGGGACAAACAAGGCAATCTCTGCTTCTCGGTCGCATAAGAAACGAAGCGCAACCGACTGCACTCGCCCAGCAGAGAGCCCTCCAAATTGGTTTCCCGCAATTGCCCGCGAAAGAAGAGGGCTTATCTGATATCCAACCAGCCGATCAAGGATGCGGCGTGTCCGTTGTGCCTCAACCTTATTGAGATCAATTCTCGCCGGCTTGGATAGCGCCTCAAGGATTACCGGCTTTGTAATCTCGTTGAACACCGGTCGTAGAAACGCGTCATCGTTCTTTACTACCCGTTTCAGAATAGTATATAGATCATAGGCAATCGCCTCTCCTTCTCGGTCGTTATCAGTCGCAAGGTAGATCTGGCTAGCCTTCTTGGCCGCCTGTCGCAGCTGTGTAACTTGCTTCGTGCGTTTGGTCTCAAATTTGGGAGTAAATTCGTTGTCTACGTCTACACCCAAGTCCTTTTTTGGCAAATCACGCACATGACCCTGAGAAGAAAGTACCACATATGAACTTCCAAGATACTTACCTATCGTACGCGCCTTGGTTGGGGATTCAACAATCACAAGTCTTGTCAATTCTGAGAACTCCTTTCTTCAATCTCTACTCACAATCCACACAACAACAGAACCTTTCACGGAATGCAACACCAAGACACTAGTGTAACAGACAGGCTCCTCACACTCCAGGCAAGGTTTATCTCTCGCAAAGACGCAAAGAACACAAAGGAAAGCACGAACATGGTGAAAACAAAGGTACGGAGGCAATCGCGGATTGCGAACTGAAAACTGACAACTGAGGACTGATAACTTTCTTTTCCGGTTTCCTCTGCGACTGCGTGTCATAATACGACGGTAGATAGGTCCCCGACGTTAGACACAAGAATACGTTGATCGTATGTAACGCCGGATCTTACCTGCCTGTCACATCCGCGACGCAGACAGGTCCTCTGCGGTTAAACAGTGCTTTTCCCGCCCCAGTTAGCTAAAATTACTCGGTAAGGAGAGAGAATGCCACACATCATCTTGGAGGGTCTGCCAGCAGCGGGGAAAACCGAGACAATGCAAATGCTTGCCCGTTTCTACCCGGAACAAGTCGAGGTTTTTCCTGAAATCGTTAAGCAGGTAGCGGCTAGAGAGAATATCCACATTCTGTCTGAACGAGAGAGACTCACCGAGGCAGTCATTGCCGAGCTTCCTTACCGTCGCGCGCAACTGGAAAACGTCGCGCAACAAGGCAAAATATGCTTGGAAGAGTCGCATATGGGCGTTCACCTCGCCTACTCAAAGGCGCTTAACGATAGGTCATTCATCTGTGCCTACGGCAAAGCCGAACTATCCCTGCCCCGACCAGACTTATATCTACGCCTGGCGATTCCGGTAGATGTCTCTATGCGGCGGCAGAAAGCACGCAAAACACCACAATTCGAGGTAGACAGACCCACGCTAAAGCAAATGCTCATACACCTGCAAGAATGGCACATCGCCCAGGGCAGCAATCTACGCATAGTGAATGCAGATTCTTCACCATCAACTTTTCTTGCCCAAGTAGAAGCAATCCTTCCACTCCAGTATACAAGAAAGAGCCCACCTACAAAGGAAACATTTGACACTCTTCTTCTGCTTGGTCGTCCTGCCAGTGGAAAGAGCGAATTCATCGACTTTATGAACAAATGCCCAGTTGAACGCCTAGCTGAACGCTATCATATCTCTCCATTTCACGTCATCGATGATTTCCCAATTCTGTGGGAAAAGTGTGAAGAGGATGATCTATGGGAACATCTCGGACGAAAGCGACTTTACTCTAAGCCAATTGATGGAAATTACTATGTTACAGACGATGGCCTGTGGCCATTTCTGATCGGCAAGATCAACGAGCAGGCAAGGCCACTGCTCAGTAAAGCCACGTCATCAAACGAAACCATTATGATCGAGTTCTCTCGTGGCAAGAAGCATGGCTACTCTAAGGCTCTGGGTTGCCTTTCGCCACAGCTTCTTTCTCGTGCGGCCATCCTTTATGTACAAGTACCATTCAGTGAATCCTTACGCAGAAACATTGCTCGCTACAATGAGAAGAAATCCGGCGGAATCCTCACTCATTCCGTCCCAACTGAGGAAATGAAACGCACATACAGAGAGGATGATTGGCCTGATATTGCTCGGGATCCGCGCGGAATGCTCACCGTGAACGGAATAACAATTCCCTACGTCACAATGAACAATGAACCAGAACTCACTGACATTGACGCGCTTGATTCCCGCTACCGCGAAGCACTGGACCAACTGTACGCCCTGTATTTGCGAAGATCTTCTGTGTAAATAATACTATTCACGGTGAACAAGGAGACCAATCTATGTGCGGAATCTTCGGAATTGTTACTAGTAACGAACAACCATTGGGGAATATCTTGCTTGACGCAGGTCGGCGACTTGCCTATCGGGGTTATGATTCCATCGGCTGCGCGACCATCGACAGAGAAGGCCAAATTGACCTAAGGAAAGATGTTGGCAAGATTGATGAAGTGAACAAACGATTAAGATTCGACACAATGAAAGGTCAACGAGGAATCATGCAGTTGCGCTGGGCTACTTTCGGCTCTCCCTCACAAGTAAATGCCCAGCCTCACCTTGATTCAAAAGCCAGTTTAGTTGGTGCTCACAACGGAAATATAGTCAATAACGTTTCCTTGCGTGAGGAGTTCATCGCGGAAGGGATGATCGTTCGCGGAACCAATGATGGGGAAAGCTGTGTGCATGCCGTAGAGCGCTACATCAATCAAGGCCACAACATGATCGAAGCAATTCGGAAAGCGACAAGAGATTTGGAGGGAGACTACGCATTCGTAATTGCTTCACGGAATGAACAAAATGCGAGAGGTGACCACCCTCTCTACGCAGTCAAGAATGGCTCCGGCCTTGTTGTAGGAATTGCCGACCAAGCCACTTGCGTCTCCTCCGATCTTCCTTCTATTCTGCCTCTGACTGACAAGATCCTGCGACTACAGGACGGAGAGATGGTCGCCCTATGGCCTGACCGAGTAGAGATCCGCCTGGTATCCACCGGAGAACTGGTTCACCGAACTCCGGAGAGATTCACAAAAGGGATGGAAGTAGCCCAGAAAGGTGGTTATGTTCATTTCATGGAGAAGGAGATTCACGAACAGCCGTACACGGCAGCGGAGTTGATCCACTGGCTCGCGGCATCCCCCCACGTTGACCCATTCGTGAAAACCCTGAGCGACGCGCAGCATATTTACTTTGTCGGTTGTGGAACAAGCTACCATGCATGCGTAGTCGGGGCAGCGTATTTCAACCAGTTAGCCACCATTCCAGCAATCGCCGTGCTTGCACCCCAGTTTACAGAGACCCTAGCCCACACCCTTAAACCTACTGACGCGGTAGTCTTTGTGAGCCAGAGCGGAGAGACAAAAGATGTTCTAAATGCACTTAATGCAACCCGCCTAGCTGGGGCACAGATTTTGGGCATACTGAATGTCCTCGGCTCTACATTAATGCATGCATCCAACCACTACCTTCCGCTCGCTTGTGGCTATGAGATCAGCGTTCCTGCGACAAAAACCTTTCTGAACGAGGCGATTTTGTTCCTCTACCTGGCTGACAAGTTGCGACGCCATGGATCGCGCATTGACTGGGGCAGCGTTCCTGATCTCATTGCAGAAACCCTTACTGCGACCGACTCCGCTGCGCGCCACACAGCCAACCTTCTCAACCCTCATGACGAAATGTACTACCTGGGTTATGGAGTGACTCTTGGCATAGCAATGGAAGGAGCGCTCAAACTGAAGGAAATAACCTACGCGCATTGCGAGGGGATGCTCAGCTCTGAGTTTAAGCACGGCCCGCTGTCGGCCGTATATACTGACTATCCGGTCCTCTTTGTTGTTTCCCCGCAAGACACAGCCATGATCGTAAACCACGTCAATGAGGTCGCCTGCCGCGGTGGACACTCAATCGTAGTCGCTGCTCCAAGCAAGCTACTACGAGATAACGTAGACGAATATCTGCCACTTCCCGACACAAGGCAAGAATTGATCGCCCTGCTTGCCGTCCTGCCACTTCAACTCGTAAGCTACTATATGAGTACCTCGCGTGGAATCAATCCTGATTTTCCCCGTAATCTGAGTAAGACACTCACTGTAGATTAGCTTAACGTCGCGAGCAGCCTAAGTCGAAACACGCTTGCGCAAGAAAGACTACGAGGGCACAGAAAGAGCTATACCACAACCTTTTTATCTCGCCCGTTCGTTTCACTCACTCAAGACGCCAGGAGCGATGAAGCAGTTAAATAGTTGATTGGTTGAATGGGAACAAGGGTTCGTAGGGTTCATTGAGTTCGTTGGGTTCGTGGGGTTGAAAACATAGCCGGGAGCCGAGAAGCAGTGAAAGGCAGAAGACAAGTTAAATGCTGGATTCCGGCCTGCGCCGGAATGACGGTGGATACATCTTTAACGTCGGGCGCAAGACCCGACGCTACGAACGGTCTTACGTATTCTTGTGTAGCGTCGTACTTTATGTGCGACGTTGTGTTTCATCATGAATCATCTACGTAATTCTTGCTCTGTTGTCATTAACGTCGGACACAGGTTCCGACGCTACGAACGGTCTTACGTGTTGTTGCAACATTATCTTTCATGAGGAATGGTCTCGGCGCCCCTGCTCCTCCCCACCTCCGCACCCTAGCAGTCTCTCTGCCTCTTCTTTAGTTTGTCCATCGGTCTTCCCGATTCGAATTTCGCGATTCGCAATCCGCAATTGCCTCCGTGTCTTTGCGAGAGGCTAAGCTTTTTTTCTCGCCCGTTCGTTTCACTCACTCAACTATTCAACCAATCAGTTTTCAGTTCGATCTTCCCAATCAACCAATTGAACGAATCAAACCAATCAACTATTCAACTGGTTTTGGCTGCCGACTCTCGACTGCCAACTATCTGTTCAGTCTTTCTCTGGGTTATCTTATCTTAACCATGAGGAACCTGAAATATAGACTAGCGGCAATATTTTCAGTTCAGCCGGACAGCACATCACAAAACACACGCCTCAAGTTCTGGTAACAAACCTTCTCTA
>JAUWOJ010000066.1 GCA_030612175.1 Candidatus Bipolaricaulota bacterium
GTAGACTGTTTGTGGCGTCGGAACTTGTGTCCGACGTTAAAGGCAATGTTGCAGGCAAGCTACGACGCTACACAGGAATACGCAGATCGTCCGTAGCGCCGGGTCTTCGCTTGCCCAGTGCAACAGGATTGCACGAGGCAAGCAAGCTACTCGGGGGGTGTAGTACATCCCCAAACTAATTACTACACCCCCCAAGCTACACAAGCTTTCAGTCATCACCTCTCAGTTCTCGGTTTTCGCCCTTCATAGTTTTTCGACTTTGGACCTTGGACATTGGACGTTGGACTGGTTCCTCTCACTCATCACCGTTTTTCGACTCTTGACTCTCTTTTCACTTATTGCCCATTACAGTTGTCAGTAACCAGTTCTCAGGAGGGGCAGTGCAGAAGAAAAAACAGTTAGATTGTTGAGTAGTTGAGTCGGCAGGTAAGGAGAAACAGATATCTACTCTGGTAGTTCATTGAACGGGTAGGTTAGGATAGGGTGGCGAGCAGCTCGCGTTTGGTCAAGTCGCTGCACTGGGGCATGCTGCGGAGCAGCACGAAGCAGTTCTGGGGTTTCTTTTGCCTCAAGAGCGATCTTTTCCATCACGCCAATGAACCGGTCGAGGGTTTCCTTTCCCTCACACTCAGTTGGCTCAATCATCAATGCTTCACGGACGATTAATGGAAAGTATACTGTAGGTGGATAGAATCCGTAGTCAATCAGTCGTTTGGCGATATCGAACGTTGTTATTCCCTGTCCAAGCTTCTCACCCGAAAGAACAAACTCGTGCTTACACAGCCTGTCGTAAGGTAAGCGGTAGGTTTTCTTAAGGCGCTCCTGAAGGTAATTGGCATTGAGCACAGCGTTGTCGCTTACAGCGCGCAGTCCATCATCTCCGAGGAGTAAGATGTAGGCATATGCCTTAAGAATAACGCCGAAATTACCGTAGAAGGAATGCATACATCCAATTGAACGAGGGAAGTTCCGGTCGAGATGGTAGCCGTTTTCGTCCTTAGTTATCCGTGGAACAGGAAGGAAGTCAACCAGGCATTGTGATACCGCAACCGGCCCTGACCCCGGCCCTCCACCGCCGTGTGGCGTAGATAGGGTTTTGTGTAGGTTGAAGTGGAATGCATCCGCTCCCATATCTCCGGGTCGTGCTTGGCCAAGGAAAGCATTCAGGTTTGCGCCGTCAAAATAGCACAAGCCGCCAGCAGCATGAACCATTTGTGTTATTTCAAGGATTCTTTCCTCGAAGATCCCCAGTGTGTTGGGAACGGTAAGCATGATTCCAGCGACGGTCTCGTCAAGGGTTTCTCGCAAGGCAACAAGGTTAATCATTCCGTCTTCTCCCGATGGAATCTGAGTAATAGAGAAACCAGAAAGTGTTGCCGATGCTGGATTAGTACCGTGCGCTGAATCAGGGAGAAGCATTCGCTTACGTTTGCTCTCGCCTCGTTCTCTGAAATAGCGATCAAAGAGGAACATTCCAGTAAGTTCACCATGTGCACCGGCTGCTGGTTGCAGGGTGATGTCGGGTAAGCCAGCGATGTTGCACAAGTAGCGCGATGCTTCATGTAACAAGGCAAGTGAACCCTGAACCAGTCGCTTATCAGCTAAGGGATGTGCGCCTGCAAATGCTGGAAGCTGTGCTAGATCCTCATTCACTTTTGGGTTGTATTTCATCGTACAGCTTCCAAGGGGATACAGCCCATCATCTACGCCATAGTTCAGTTTGGATAGGCGAGTATAATGACGAACAAGTTCCGGCTCGCTTAGGGCAGGGATCCGCGGTTTACGGGAACGCCTGAGGGAATGTGGGATAAGCTTCTCCAGCCCCTGTTGTGGAACATCCAGCGCCGGCAAGACTTTCCCTTCTCGTTTTCCTTTTGCGTCGAAGATTGTCTTCATGTCATATCCCTCAAAACGTTTACCAGCGAATCCAGCTCCTCCTTTGTTCGCTGCTCAGTTACGGCGAAGCTAAGGGCTTGTTTTACTCCTAGTTCACTCAAGGAGGAGGGGTTGTTGACCAGGATTTTGTCATGTGCTAGCTGCCTACAAATTGACTGCGGATCACCAGGAACACTAATGACGAATTCATTGAAAAATGGACCGGAGAAAGCGAGATTGTATCCAGGAAGTGAGCCTATACGCTCTGCTAGGTAGTGCGCTTTCTCCAGGTTAAGTAGGGCTAGCTCTTGCAGGCCATGTCCGCCCAGACCGGCGAGGTATACAGCCGCTGCCAAAGCGCAAAGCGTGGAGTTGGTACAGATGTTGGATGTTGCTCGTCCCCTGCGGATGTGCTGCTCGCGCGTTTGCGAGGTCATCGTGTAGGCAATCTCCCCTTGCGCGTCCACGGTACGGCCAATGATTCGACCGGGCATACTGCGCAGGTACTGTTTGCGACAGGCAAACAGACCAAGGAACGGGCCACCAAATGAGGGAGAAAGGCCAAGTGGCTGTCCTTCTCCTACGACAATATCGGCACCTGCTTTGCCCGGGGGCGCAATAAGACCGAGGGAAATGGGGTTTACGGCAACAATTAGCAGCGCTGCCCCTAGTCGTTCTTTGAGCCCATTCATTTCCTCTATGATTCCAAATGTGTTAGGGCTCTGTACCACGAGAGCGGAGATCTTTGTTGGTAAGGAATCGGCATTGTAGCGACCTGTGCGGTCGTAGGGGACCTCCACAACTTCGATGCCAGTGGCTTGACAATAGGTATCAAGGACTTGCCGGTAGTGAGGGTAGAGCGACCTGCAAACAGCGACCTTATCTGTTCTTAGGATTCGCTCAGCCATGAACACTGCTTCAGCAAGGGCAGTCGCACCATCGTACATCGAGGAATTTGCCACATCCATTCCGGTCAGTTCGCACACAAGGGTTTGAAATTCGAACATTGCCGTAAGCGTTCCTTGACTCATCTCTGGCTGGTACGGTGTATAAGCGGTAGAGAACTCACTACGCGAGGTAACGTAGGGTACTACTCTGGGAATGTAGTGATCGTAAACTCCTCCCCCGAGGAAGGACGTATACTGTTCCCAGGCAGCATTAAGATGTGCTAGTTTCTGCAGTTTGCGAACTGTCTCCAGCTCACTTCTCTCTGGAAGTCCAATTGGCTCGTAGCGATCCCTAACTTGCCTGGGAATATCGTTGAACAATTCTTCTAGTGATGAGACGCCAACCGCGTCAAGCATTGCCTGGCGATCTGCTTCCGTGTTAGCTATGTAGCGCATGTGAGGCTATTCGCTGGAAAGATACTTCTCGTAGGCGGCTGCGTCGAGAAGGCTATCGACCTGTGTGGGGCTGGCTACTTCGATAACGACAAGCCACCCCTTGCCGTGTGGGTCTTCATTGACTGTCTCCGGAGAATCTTCAAGCCCTTCGTTGACCTCAACTACCTTGCCGCTTATTGGCGCGTAAACGTCACTTACCGCTTTTACTGACTCCAGCGTTGCTAGAGGGTCTCCTTTTTCTAACTGCGCCTCTAACGCTGGAAGCTCGACAAAAACAATATCTCCTAATTCAGCTTGCGCATGCTTAGTGATTCCTATTCTTAGTTTGTTGCCTTCCAGGCTGACCCACTCGTGTTCCTTGGTGTAACGAAATTGTGTCGGATATGTCATTATTCCCCCCCGCATTGAGATCAAAGACTCCTGAAATAATCATATCGTACGCCCGTTAATTGACTAGCGCTAAGATGGTGGTCCCTCGCTCCAGCTTGATGAGTAGAAGCTGGCATAGGCTTTGTGGAAGGCGAGAGTAACTTTTCCCAGAGGGCCGTTTCGTTGCTTGGCAATGATAATCTCTGCCTTACTTACTATTCCTTGCCCTTTCTTGGAAGCCTCCTCCTCTGGCCTATCATAGTAGTCCTCTCGATAGATGAACGTAACCAAGTCAGCGTCTTGTTCAATTGCCCCACTCTCTCGCAGGTCAGATAGCCGGGGATATTTCTTTCCCCGCTCTCTTTGCTCCACGGCTCGGTTCAGCTGGGAGACCGCAACTACTGGGACTCTTAGTTCCCGCGCAAGCTTTTTCAGCGACCGAGAGATGTAGGCAATTTCTTGCTCGCGTACGTCAGTATGGATCCCTCCCGAGACAAGCTGCATATAGTCAACGATAACCAAATCTAAACCGTGTTGTACTGCCATCCGGCGCGCCTTAGCCTTGATCTCCAGGATGGATGCTCCAGGACTATCATCGACGATGATCGTTGTTTGCTGGAATTTGCTTGCCGCGTTGGCCAGGTCTCGCCACTTGGAGGCCGGAACGTAACCACCACGCAATCGATGCAGGCTTACCTGCGCTTCTCCGCACAGGAGTCGTTCCAGAAGCTGCTCCTTGGTCATCTCCAAAGAGAAAATACCTACCGCCGCCTTCCCGCGAATCGCTGCATTTCTTGCCAGAGTAAGGGCTAAGCTTGTCTTTCCTGTTCCTGGCCTACCCGCAATAATGATTAGATCTGAGGGCTGCAGTCCAGATGTCATCTCGTCGAAGCTGGGAAAGCCCGTCGCTATTCCTGTGATCGTATGACGTTCCGGATCGCGGTGCAGTTCCTCTAGCGCATCAATGTGCTCGTAGAGGAACTGGCTGAGTAGGTAATAGTCCCCTCCTGAATCGCGGCGAGAGATATCAAAGATTATTGACTCTGCTTTGTCGAGAACCTCATCTGTGTTATGAGTCTCGTCGAAGCCAAACTCAGCGATCCGCCCTCCTGCTTCGATCAGTGCGCGCAAGGTAGCTTTCTTATGTACGATCTCAGCGTAGTACTCCAGGCTGGCCGTAGTTGTTACGCGATCGAGAAGCTCATTCAGGTAAGCGCGTCCACCTGCTTTTTGCATCATGTTCTTTTCTTCCAAACGATTGGCTACAGTGACAATATCAGCAGGCTTACCGTTGTCGAAAAGCTCGCGGATGACTCGGAAGATCACCCTGTGAGCTTGTTGGTAGAAGTACTCTGGTCTCAGCTGTTCCAATAGAATGGGAACCGCCCCTTCGGGCTCCAGAATCGCGGAGCCAAGTACTACTTGTTCGGCTTCAATATTTCTTGGGAGAGATCGCAGATACGTTCCGTTGGTTTCTACAGCTTTCTGTTCCCTCATTTTCACCCCGCTCTTTCATTATACGACCTTCCTGTTGAGAAACAACACGGCCCATAATCTCCTAGTATGGTGGGGTTTTGGCCTATGCCCATATGTATTGAAGGAGTCTTGCTGGTTTGCTATACTTTAGGTAAAGATTCAATTCTTGGGAGGGTGATGTGCAAGTTCTGACAATGAAGGAATTGCTGGAGACTGGAGTTCATTTCGGTCACAGGAAACGCAAGTGGAACCCTAAGATGGCTCCTTATATTTTTACTGAGCGTAAGGGTATTCACATTGTTGATCTTGAACAGACCGTTGAAATGTTCGAGCGGGCGTATTTTTTTGTTCGTGACCGGATTGCTCAGGGAGGCGAAATCCTGTTTGTTGGAACCAAGAAACAGGTTCAAGCCACAATCGAGGAAGAAGCAAAACGTTGTGGGGCGCATTATGTCAACCACCGCTGGCTTGGCGGGACTCTGACCAACTTTGCCACGATCAAGCAGAGCATCAACCGGATGAAGAAGTTGGAGATAATGGCAGAGGAAGGCGAACTGGAGGTTATTCCACCTAAAGAGGCAACCAAGTTTCGGCGAGCGTTAGCCAAACTACAACGCAATCTAAACGGGCTTCGTCATCTAGAGCGCCTTCCGGATCTAGTGTATGTTATCGATCCGGATATTGAAGCAAATACCGTGCGTGAGGCAAAGATCTTGAATATTCCGGTTATTGCCATCGTAGACACCAATTGTGACCCTGATCCGATCGATTTCCTCATTCCGGGAAATGATGATGCTATCAAAGCGACCAAGCTCATCACCTCGCGTTTAGCTGATGCAGTACTGGAAGGGCGCGAAGGAAGACAGGCGGATGAGGAGGCAGAGAAAAAAGCTAAAGAAGCTGAGATAGCCAAAGAAGGCGAGAAACCTAAGGAGCCCAAGCCAGCCTCTGTTGCCTCCGTGTCGGAAGAGGCTGTGGCCCCGGAGGAAGAAGTAGCCGTTGAGGTGGCAGCTGAGGACAAGATCTCTGACTCTGATGCTGTAGAAGGAGAAGAAGCTGATC
>JAUWOJ010000076.1 GCA_030612175.1 Candidatus Bipolaricaulota bacterium
GGGGCATCAGTTTCAGGAAGGACTTGATCAAGATACCCTTTCTGTTTTGTTTTCAGCTCAACGTCATCATGCTTGGCTCTTCCCACAGTTCCCCCCTCTCGAAAGCTTCTTTGCCACTAAATCGCTGTACGCTCGTTGTAACAGGTCGATTCTACTATGATCTGCGGATTTCTCAGCCTGTTTGATTTCCTGTCGCAATGCAGATAACTGCTTCTCAATATTTGGCAACCTAACCAACCGCGACAGCGCGTCCTGCAGCGCTTTTTCGGTATCACTAAACAAGATTGGAGCAAGGGCAAGATAACTCGCCTTCCGCGCCTGCTCTTCATCAAGCTCCCCAATCAGATTAGAGGGATCTGATGATTCTTCTGCGTTAGCGAAGAGCTCTGCAATTGGCTTGTACTCAGGTGAGAAATCATCTGGGGTAGCCAACTCCGCTACCTGGCTCCATGACACTTCTCCTCGCAACAGAAGGCAAAGAATCACTTCTTCCTCGTTCCATCCTTGTCTTTTTTCACTTGTTTCTCGCACAATGCGCGTGTGGGGTCTTGTTCTAGAAAGATCCTGACTCAGTTCATCCGCGGGAAGCTGAAGACCCTCTGCCAGAAGCTTGATGATCTCCTGTCGCAATGGGAGGCTCACAATCCCTTAATAGAACGCCCTTGACTCTTCTAAGGCTCCTTCCTTTCCAGCAACGGTAGATAAGTCATAGCGAAGTTCAAGCGATCTCACAAAGAAGTGATGGAAAGGAGTTGACTCACCAATAACGGCAAGCATGCCCTCCGCTCCTTCGCGGCTCACAAAGCTATCCGGATCTTCCCCGATAGGAAGCTCGGCAACACGAACGTTAAGGCCACTATTACGCAGGATTCTCATCCCGCGCAGTGAAGCTGCTCCACCTGCCGCGTCACGATCATAGGCAATCACTACTTCATCTGCGAAACGCGCAAGGAGATCCGCTTGTCTCTGGGTCAGGGCTGTCCCCATGCTCCCTACAACATTCTCAATACCGGCAATACTAGCCGAAATCACATCGGTGTATCCCTCAACGAGAATTGCCGTGCGACAACTGCTTATCTCTTTTCTCGCCCACAAGAGACCGTACAGTTGTCCACCCTTATCAAACAAAGGATTTTGCGACGAGTTCAAGTATTTCGGTTCACCCTCAAAGGCACGCCCGCCAAAAGCAATCGGCCGGCCGGAAAGATCATGAATTGGGAAAATTATCCTATCTCGAAAACGGTCATAGCACCGATCTTCTCTCTTTACTAGCAGGCCAAGGTTTACTAACGTCTCAACTTTGTATCGCTTGCCAAACTTCTTCTTTAGTCGATCCCAACCAGGAAACGCATACCCAAGGCAAAACTGTTTCCAAACCTCTTGCTTGTACCCCCGCTGAAGCAGATACTTCCGCGCCTTTTCCCCGCCAGGGTCATTGGTAAGATTGTCGGCAAAGTACGCTGCCGCCTCGGCAATTATTTCTCGTAAAGGCTCTTTCGCGCTATCGTCCCGTCGTCGCAAGGAAACGCCAGCTTCTGCCGCCAATCGCTCAAGCGCCTCTAGGAATGATATCCTCTCGATCTTCATCAGGAAAGAGAACAAATCTCCTCCCTCGCCACACCCAAAGCAGTGCCATAATCCCTTTTGCGCGTTTACGACCAATGATGGAGTATCATCGGAGTGGAAAGGACAGCGTCCTTTGTGGCTTGTTCCTGTCTTGGCGAGAGAAACGTAACGAGAGATCACGCTTACCATATCAACTCGTTCTTTGACCATCTGAACATCAAGCCGGTCTTTGCTCATGGCGACACTAGGTTACGAAGAAACGGATTCGTCCTTCTTTCCTTATCAAGCGTTGTTGTTTCACCATGTCCGGGATAAACCTGATAATCACCATCAAGCTCAACAATCCGCTTAAGGGACTGCATCATCTTAGGCATTGACCCGCCGGGCAAATCAGTTCTACCGATAGATCCAGCAAACAGAAGATCTCCTGAGAAAAGGACGCCATCTGCCAGCAAAGCTATGCTGCCAGGAGAATGTCCGGGAAGATGCAATACGCTTAATTCACCAGCGATTTTGTCTCCTTCCTTCAGGTAACAGTCGATTGCCGCGTGCCCGGGATAACAGTGGTCAACAAGAGGAAGATCCTCCCGGTGAAGAAAGATCCTTGCTCCTTGCTCCTTCAACCTCCAATTACCCCCCACATGATCGAAATGACCATGTGTATTTACAATTAGATCAACCCTTCGGTCGCCGATAAACGACAACAGCTTAGTGTTTGGCTCAGCCGGATCTACAAGTACAATAACTCCCAGAATGTCTATGAGATAGCAGTTGGTGGCAAGTTGTCCTAGGCAAACCGATTCAATTCGCATTGCCTGCCCCTTGCGCCTTAAGCCCGCGCCACCGTGAGAACATGGATCGCCTTGTATCCGCCTGTTCTCAACGTACGTGAACATTCCTCCACCGTTGAACCAGTCGTGTATATATCATCAATCAACAGGACTCTTTCCTTCCCAGATTTTACCACGGTGAAAGCTCCGCGCAAGTTTGCTTTTCGTTTACGGGCAGAAAGAGTCGTTTGCGCCGTGGTGTCTCTGTTTTTCAATAACAGCCTGCAAACAGGGATATCTGCCAAGTGCCCCACACCTAGCGCGAGCAGTCGCGCTTGATTGAACCCACGCAGCCGTAGCGCGCGTCGACTCATAGGCACATATGTAATCAGGTCAATCGTGGGAAATGGTTGTTCAATATCAAGATACGAAGCCATACGAGCAGAAAGAAAACGGGTGATTGCCCGTTCACGCCCAAACTTAAGCGCTCGCACAAGCTCTCCCCATCCGCTGTCATAGGGACCGGGTGAGCGCGCAAGATCAAAGCCCCAGCTACTGGTCCCACAAGCTCGACACAAATCTGCGCTTGGATCCTCAAGGGACCCCTGGCAGCGGGAGCACCGCGCTCCTTTCAATGAGGGTAGCTTGCGCGCGCATTCGTCGCACACAATTCGCGTTGCATCGGTTGACTCCCCACACAAAAGACAGTATGGCGGGAAGAGGAGCGATAATACGCTATTGGCAGTTTTCTTCAGCCAGCTCCCATCACAGCAATGTCGCCACTCGCAAGAGTTGGTTCGTGTATCCCCATTCATTGTCGTAAAAGGTCACAACCTTAAGAAGAGTTCGATCAACCACGCGAGTGCAGGACAGGTCAACAACACTTGCCCGCGGATCACCTATGATGTCGCTGGAAACAAGAGGATCATCGCTTACTCCAAGAACCCCGACAAGCTTTCCATCGGCATAACGACGGAAAGCATCGTTTACTTCATCGACGCTGACCTCTTGTTTCATCTCGGCAACGAAATCACTCGCCGCCCCTGTGGAAACGGGAACACGGAATGCCATCCCATCCATCTTTCCAGCCAGCGCGGGGATTACCTTGCTAGTAGCCGAAGCAGCGCCAGTTGTAGTAGGAATGATATTCACCGCCGCAGCCCTGCCACGAGTGAGGTTCTTCGAGGCAGAGTCAACGATCTTCTGCCCCCCCGTATATGCATGCACTGTGCTTAAGAAAGCATGTACGATCCCGAACTCTTCCTCGAGCACGTGCGCAACAGGAACCAGTGAATTGGTCGTGCAGGAGGCAGCAGAGATGATTCTATGCACTTTGTGATCGTAGATTTCCTCATTTACCCCATAGACAATCTGGGGGATCTTCTCCGCCCCATCTCCCTTGGGAGGCGCAGAGAGAAGAACCTGTTTCGCCCCCGCAGAAAGGTGACGCGCCGCGCCGTTCTTGCCATCATAAGAGAGGAAGATCCCTGTCGCTTCCACGACCAAGTCAACTTTCTTCTCCTTCCATGGGAGCTTGTCAGGCTCGCGCTCTGCAAGAAGTGGAATGAATACACCATCAACTCCTATCCCCCCTTCCTTAGGGGTCACGTTCTTGGAGTAACGTCCGTAGACTGAGTCGTACTTCAAAAAATAGGCCAATGTCTTTGCATCAAGCTGAGTATCATTCAGCGCCACGATTTCTATGTCTTTCCTGCCAATGGCAAGACGAAGGAACATCCGCCCGACGCGACCAAGCCCGTTGACTGCAATCCTTTTCACAATATACCCTCCTTCTCCTCATGTTCCTTTACCATTTCCACAAAATAGCGATGAATCCGCATATCGCTGGTTAGTTCGGGATGAAAGCTTGCTACAAGCACATTCCCTTGACGAGCCATCACCGCCGCACGTTCATGCTTTGCCAGCACCGTCACACCATTCCCTATCCGGGTGATATAGGGAGCACGAATGAAGACCGCTGGAAAGTCATCCGCGACTCCCTTTACGCAAAGCATGGTCTCAAAGCTATCAACCTGTCGTCCGGAAGCGTTACGCGCTACGGTAATATCAATAGCCTGTACGTAAGCATCTTCCTGCCCCTCTATTTCGCCTGCCAACAGAATCATCCCAGCGCAGGTCCCAAATACTGGGAACCCTTTGCTCACCAGCTCACCCACCTTAGTTAGTAGGTGACCACGAGATAAAAGGGAGATAGTAGTTGACTCACCTCCGGGAAGGATGAGTCCTGAAAGTCCTGAAAGCTCTCCAACTTTCTTCACCCTCCTGCCATCGATCCCTAACTGAGACAAAATACTAAGGTGCTCTCGCACAGCCCCCTGTACGGCAAGGACTCCGACTCTCACCTAGCGGACCTGCATCATCTCGTGCGGAGGAATCTCATCGATGGAAATCCCAACCATTGCTTCGCCGAGTCCTTCGGAGACAC
>JAUWOJ010000054.1 GCA_030612175.1 Candidatus Bipolaricaulota bacterium
ACGCTCTCGGAAAGAGCCGTTTCCCGAACTAGTATCGAGATCAACCTACCTATTTCAGTCGGCAAGCGCTGCGTAGGCATTGACAGATTCTGGAAAACCCTCTTACGGTAACCCGGCATTAGGCTGATGATGATGAAGTGCTTGGACCGCTCCATAGGAAGATCCTGCTGTCGAACCGGCTCGCGTCCCAGAAATTGCCGCAGGCGACTGGCTGTTGCCTAAGGGTAGCCAGAGTTGACATCCTTCTTTCAAATCCTATACTTGTTATCATATATCCACTAGATCGGAGAACGAGATGGTACTCTTCCGCAAGGTTGGGTGCCGCGGAACAAAGGGTCATCGAGACCCGCGAGCAGAAGGTTGAGAGGTCTATGCTCCTTCTTCGTGGTTGTGTTATCGATCAAGGAGGTGTTGTAGTGAGAAGGAAACTAGGTCTTGTTCTGTTGGTAGTATTGGCACTGGCAGTGGCGGGGCTTGCGCAGACTGCTGTCACGCCACGTTCGGTTGGCGTATTGCTTTTTGACAACAATACCGGTACCACAATCTCAAAACTAGGGATTGTTTTCGATAAGACAGTTACATTTGGAACGTCCGATATCCTCGCGATTGGCGGCGAGGCAGCTACCTTAGTAGCAGTGTCCAATAACTACGTATTTATTGACGTTGTTGTTGTCCCCCGGGGGACGCTACAGATTACACTGAGCGGTGAAGGAGCGAACGCCACAGTCACAAATGCCTTTTGGTTTGAGTAACATGAACTATGATCTTGCTAATGGGGTAAGGAGATTTAGCAGGAGAGTATTATCTTTCTTTCAACAAGGAGGCTATCAATGTTAAGAAAGATGGCAGTATGTTTATTTATGAGTCTGTTTGTTTTTGGGTTGCTGGCAGTCGCTCAGACGAGTGTCCCTGAGACTCCGGGAGCACATGTCGGCGGCACCCTAACGGTAGGAGTAAGTCAGACTTTCATCGACATGGATCCTCGTGTTATGAACTCGGTATACGATGGGTACATCGTGGATTCCATGTTTGATGATCTCGTCGGTCTGGATCCAGAGACACTCGCACCCATCCCGTACATCGCCAAGTCGTGGGAAGTGGCCGAGGATGGATCGTCAACAACCTTCTATCTGAATGAAGGGATCAAGTTCCACAACGGCGAGGATCTCACTGCGGAGGACGTGGCCTACACATTCAATTGGATCATCGATCCCGCGAACGGCTCCCCAAACGCTTCAGAGTATGAGTGGATGCGGGAAGCTGTCATAATCGATGACTATACGGTGACGATTTTCAACAAGCCCGACTGGACGCCGTACTGCCCCGGCATTGTCAGCGAGTCGGCCGCGATTGTGCCCAAGGACACGTGTGAGGAGATGGGCCCTGAGGCGTTCAACTTGAATCCGATCGGAAGTGGGCCGTACAAGTTCGTTGAATGGATAGCTAGTGATCGCATCACGCTGGAGCGAAACGAAGATTATTGGCTCGTCTATCCCAACCTCGACAAGATCATCTTCCGGCCGATCCCCAATTTGGCTACCATGATGCTCGAGCTTGAGGCGGGTGGAATAGATGTCGTCGATAACGTCCCGGCGCAGGACGTGAAGCGCTTCCAGGCCGACCCGGATGTGGTCGTCCAACAGCTTCCGAGTCTCAGTTACTTCCACATCGGCTTCAACCATTCGCATCTTCCAAGCAGCGACATTCGTTTCCGCAAGGCGTGTGGCATGTCGATGGATATGGATGCCGCGATCTTCTCCATCTTCCAGGGATTGACTGGTGTGAGAGCGTACGGGGTTACCCCGGCCGCGTTGTGGGCGAACGATCGCGAGTACTTGGAGGCCAACGCCATTAAGGAAAACGATGAGGAAGCCGTGCGGCTGTTTAACGAACTCAAGGCCGAAGGGGTTATCCCCGAGGACTTCGAGACAACGATCTACTGTCCGCTTGACCCGCGCCGCGTGCAGCTATCGACGATCCTCGCCACCAACCTGCAGGAGAACGGGATCAATGCTCAGGTGCAGCCGCTCGACTGGGGGCCGCTGCTTGACCTGCTCTATCGAAGCGAGGCCGACCCGCTCGGAGAGGACTTCGAGATCTACGTGATGGGATGGTCTGGTGGTCCTGATCCAGACAACTTTATCTATTACCTGTTCACGACGGAGAACGCGGTCATCGGGACGGCGAACAACTTCTCCTGGTATTCGAACCCCGAGGTCGATCGGCTGGTTAAAGAAGCAGCGACCTGCCCAGGGTGCGATCAAGCAACAAGAGAGGCCCTGTATGTCGAGGCGCAACGAATAACCTTCGTAGAAGACTACGCTGACATGACGGGTTATCACTACATCGAGACCCATGCCGTAGGGGTGCGGGTGCATGACTACCAGATAAACGCACTCGGCGACATTGAATTCTGCAGCCCGTCCAATAACGTGTGGGTTGACGGATAAATCATCCCTTCGTAAATTCAGGAGCCTGGGCTTCCGATCCTTCAGGGGGTCCGGGCTTTTCTTTATGTTAAGGTAATTGAGGTAACCACAAACACATGTTTGCCTATGCTGTGCGGAGGGTATTACAGCTTCTTGTGGTCCTATTTGGACTGACGCTTCTTATGTTCGCGTTACTAAAGACGATGCCGGGCGACCCGGCGCGAATTATGGCTGGGCTTGGAGCCACCCCAGAGAGCATCGAGGTGATTCGGCACAAGCTGGGCCTCTACGATTCGCTCCCTGTCCAATACTGGCGCCTGACCAGTGGATTGTTCAACGGCCAGCTGCAGGCGATGACCTATCACAAGCCCGTGTGGACGGTAATCGTCGAGCGGCTTCCGGCCACGGCGGAACTGGGGGTCCTCGCGCTCCTCCTTTCTCTTGTTGTGTCGATCCCCGCGGGGCTCCTGTCGGCAGTTTATCGAAACTCTCCACTCGACTACGGCGTGACTACGGCTGCTTTGGTCGGAATCTCCATCCCTGTGTTTTGGCTCGCATTGATGTTGATGATGATCTTTGGCGTGATCTTGCGCATTCTCCCTGTTGCGGGAAGGGGCGCGACGCTTTTGGGATGGTCGTTTCTCACCATTGATGGGCTGCGGCACCTAATCATTCCATCGGTGGCCCTGTCATCGGTGTTGATGGCATTGAATGCACGGTTGACTCGCGCAAGCATGCTCGAAGTAATGCGTCAAGAATATATCGATACAGCACGCGCTAAGGGATTACGGGAAAGAGTGGTGCTCATCAAACATGCATTCCGAAACGCACTAGCGCCTGTAGTTACAAACATTGGGCTGCAGGTCGGCACGATCTTGTCTGGAGCGGTACTCACCGAGACAACGACGGCCTGGCCCGGGATTGGACGGTTAGTCGTAGATTCGATCCTACGCCGTGACCAGTCAGTTGTGTTTGGAGTTGCCCTGTTTATGGCCACTTGCTACATGATCTCCTACCTTTTCGTGGACCTGTTGTATGCGTACATGGACCCCAGGATCACCTATGATTGAGAACAACAAAAACACGTTATTGCGAGATTATCTGTTGTCCCTTCTTGTTCCCGGCCTTGGTCATATCGTCCGTGGGTGGTGGCGGAAGGGGCTAGTATTCTGGGTGTTCTTGGCGATCCAGGGTGGAGTCCTTTATGCTGCTGTACTGCGGGGACGATTGGCTTGGCTTGCCTGTTCGGCGAGCAAGAGTCCGTCCGAGTACTGGTTCTCGACCACCGTGTTATTCCTCTTTTTCCTGATCCTCTGGCTGTGGGCGTTCTTCGACATCTGCCGATTGACCCGCGTGAGCAACGCGGAGACCTTTGTACAAGGATACTGGCAGATTGTTGCAAGACGGTTCTCCAAAGACCCTAAGGGATTGGTCGGCCTGGTAATTATCCTGGCTGTCTGCTTTGTAGCGCTCTTCGCTCCGTTCCTTGCGCGCGGCAACGCCCTCTCGATGGATCTTGTGAACTTCCTCAACCCACCCTCATTGGAGCACCCACTGGGGTTGGATAACTTTGGTCGGGATGTCATGGACCGAATCATCTTTGGCTCTCGTGTCGCTCTGGGAATCGGCGCGGGCGCCACAGTTCTTAACATGGTCTTCGGCGGATTGCTTGGTTTGATTGGGGGATACTTTCGCGGCGCGTCCGATGCGCTAATCATGCGGGTTCTTGAGATTGTCAATTCAATCCCTTTCCTCGTGTTGGTCCTCCTGATTGTGAGCTTGTGGGAAGCGGGCGTGGTCACACTTATTATCGTTCTGGGAATCTTTGGGTTGCAGCCGGCGCGGATTATCCGTAGCGAAGTCCTCTCTGTGCGTGAGAAGGACTACATTCTAGCAGCCAGGGCAGTTGGTGTGCCAACCCCTTGGATTATTATTCGTCACGTGTTGCCAAACGCGATCGCCTCGCTCCTTGTCGTTACAACGATGATGGTTGGGGTGAACATCATTATTGTGGCGGGCTTGAGCTTCTTGGGGTTTGGAGTAAGACCGCCAATGGCATCGTGGGGGGCGATGCTCCAGCAGGCACAGGAGTTCATGCGTACCGCGTGGTGGATGGCGGTCTATCCAGGTTTATGTATCCTCGTTACCGTTTTCGGGTTCAACATCCTGGGCGACAGCCTGCGTGACGTTCTTGACCCGCGACTCAAGTAGAGCAGATACGAATAGAGTAGATCCCCAAACGGTTTGCCCCAAAGATATCCGTAAAGATGCGATCCCCTACCATTATTGCTTCCTCGGGCAAAGCATCTAGTTTGTCCAGCAGAAAGAGGAATCCTCCCCTCGCAGGTTTGCTAGCTCGATGGACCAAAGGATAATCTTCTGCGAGACGGTTAATTGATAGACTGTTAGTGATATTTCGCCGATTCGTGAGTATTCCAACGTGAAATCCCATACCCTTTAGAGAGCCTAGAAGGGTAAACACCTGTGCTTCAAGCCGAGTTGACTTTCGCGGACCAAGGGTATTATCAAGATCAAATATGATTGCCCGTTTTCCGCTACATAGTAAACGTTCGTAGTCAATCTGAAAGATCGAGGATACGACTTCATCCGGCCTTAGAATCTTCATTCGCTTGTTCCTCCAACACATCCCCTATTATTGTACCCGATTGTCGCAGGCGCTTCGTAAGAAACAGAAACTCATCCTTCATACCAGGAGAAATGTACACCTTGAAATACACCTTTCCATTACGCACGCGGTAATCGCGCCTTACGTTTGCCATGCCATCGTACGCACTTAGAATGGCGTCAATGAAATGAACTTCCGATTCATGTGTGTTTACCCAGAATACCGCTGCATCCTGCTTCATGGGAATCATCTAGGACACGCCTGTGACAGCGCTGCGATTGACTTCTCAAGCGCGAGCTCTGGATCAATGCCCTTTTTCCAACTCGCGGCAATGGCTCTAAGAATCCTTTTGCCTTCTTTCTCCTCAAGAGAGGCTGAGCTGATGTCGTCAATTGAGATTCCTAGGTTGATCATCCGGTCAATAAGCTTCCTTGCTGCCAGAAGTGAAGGGAGCACATAGTGCGTTTGTCGTTCCTCCTGTTTGATCAATTCCCAGTTATGCCTGATGGCATCTGTGTCTTTTGATGCAGCGGCAAACACATGTGGATGGCGGCGAAGCAGCTTCTTCGAGAGCAGATCTATTACGTCTTCAATGCAGAATTCATGCTCTTCAGCCGCGATTTGGCTGTGCAAGAGAACTTGTAGGAGAACATCGCCTAACTCATCAGCAAGGGCTGCGGGATCATTCGCATCGATGGCTGCAATTGCCTCGTATGCTTCCTCAATGAGGTATGGGCGCAGAGAACGATGAGTTTGGGCGCGATCCCAAGGACAACCATCCTCTGCCCGCAAACGTTCAACTAGTTTCGCCACCTGCTCAAAAGCACTACGGCTCATTGTTGGGTGTCGTCTGGTGTTTCCTGTGACGTGTTTGGCGCAACATTACTGGAAGGAGTCTGGACCTCATCCACGGGTGGAGTCACGATACCAGAAGGCGTCTGCACTGTTTCTTCGGAAATTGATGGCTCTGGTAATTCGCCGCCAGCTTGCAGTAAAAGCGCTACTACATCCTCTGTATGATACAAGGGGTCTATACTTATGATCTGTTCCAGCTTTCCTCTAGCGTCCTGCAGATTTCCCTGAACAAGGTAGATTTGCGCTAACTCCAACAGGGAGTCAAGTCCCGACACGGAAAGCGGTTTGTCTTGACCGACCTGGCTCTGGTCAATCTCAATGATTTTGTTGTAGATACTTATTTTGCTTGAGTCATCATCTGCGTGACCGATCGCTTTCCACAAATAGTCGATAGCTGTGTCGTACTCGGTTCGCCATATGTATGCCTCTGCAATCTTCTCGTATGCTTCGATTGAATCTGGACTAGTTTCGATAATTGCCGCATATTGCCTGATTGCTGCACTCCACATATATTGATCTGCGTAAATATCGGCAAGCTTAAAGCGCATCGTAGTGTCATCAGGATTATGTTTAATGATCTCTTCCCCTACTCTCTGCTTGAGGGTGTTGTCAAAGCTGCGTGAAAATGCAGTCACATACTCCTCAATCGCTCCTTCTATGTCTCCTTGCCGCATGAGAAGATCTCCCATGCCCTCATATGCTTCAGCTTTGTATGG
Organism: Candidatus Bipolaricaulota bacterium; assembly: GCA_030612175.1. Taxonomy (GTDB): domain Bacteria; phylum Bipolaricaulota; class Bipolaricaulia; order UBA7950; family UBA9294; genus JAUVYF01. The sequence goes on from JAUWOJ010000054.1 coordinate 6,627, forward strand.
AGAACGAACCGCCGCATCGTGAAATGCCCGTTCCGCTTGGTCGAACTCACCTATGGCAAGTTCCACTCTTCCCAGTTTGACGTAAAGATCTGCCGAGCCGCTACTAGTAAGCGCTTTCTCATATTGCTTTCTCGCTGTTTCATAATGGGCGCTTATCGCATCAGTAAGCTGCTGTAACTGAGTCTCTTCTTCCGGTATACGCTCAGGCTTCTCTTGGAGTGCGTCACGCTCATTGATTGCCAGAATCATCCTTGCATACGCAAGATCTCCCAGCCCTATGTTTAGGGCAAGGTTATCTGGATCGATGTCTTGCATTGCCGCAAGCTGCTGTTCAGCCTCATCAAGTTGTTGAAGAGCAAGGTAAGCGCCAGAGAGCTTGGTCATAACAGCAAGATCATTTGGCTGAAGCTCCAGCGCTTGTTGATACTGCTCGGCAGCTCTGCGGTAATTCTTATTGTTCATAGCTACGTCCCCCGAACCTATGTACGGCGGGAAATAGCTAGGGTCTTTGGTGATCGCTTCCTCGAATCGCATGTCAGCGTTGATCGGATTTCCCTGTTCTACGAGAAGCTTACCATAGCGGTAGATTGTCACTACATTATCTGGGTCAAGCGCAAGAATCCGATCCAGCAGACCCTCATCGGCTTCTGCGTCCTCCAAGGTCTCCAAGTACAGGGACAGTGCTTCTTGTCTGTAGCTATCGATTTGCTGACTCAGCTCCTTGACGTGTGCTATTTCCTCTTCAGTTTTCTCTTCTGCCTTTTCAAGATCGGCTCTCTGACTGGCAACTTCCACTATTTTGGAGTCGTAGATGCTGCCAATGTAATAAGGAAGATATGAATCGCTTGACAAGCCCTCTTCTCTTATTCGTTCAAACTCAGCCAACCCCGCTTCAGCATCTTCCTGTTGCAGCAGGTAAGCATTTACTAACGGACGA
>JAUWOJ010000028.1 GCA_030612175.1 Candidatus Bipolaricaulota bacterium
CCCGGATCAAAGCCTGCTTAGCGGCTCTCCGAGGCTTATCGCAGCTAGCCACGTCCTTCATCGCTTTCAACTGCCAAGATGTCCACCATTTGCCCTTGCTGGACTTGTGTAACACACACTCTATTCACTTTTCAAGGATCACGTGCAGAATCAGATACACAAACCTACATACTAGAGTGTATTCTGTATCAACTCATTCTGCCCGACTTGCAGATAAGACTTTACTCAAAAGATCTTCCTTTGTCAAGTCAACATTCATCGATGGGGTGAAAGACTCATGGGTTGAGTGCTTGGAGTCCAGTGAGGGCTTCTACGCAAGGGCTTCTTTTCTGGCTAGCAGCTTGTCTTTGTCGATAATTCGATCTTTCCATAAGGACTCAATATCATAGAAAGCACGAGCCTCCTTTAGGAGAACATGAATTACGATTTGTCCATAATCTAGAATGACCCATCGACGCTCGCGCAAGCCTTCATGGTGCAGTAATTTGCCAGGTAAATTTTCACTGAGGTTAGAGATTATTGCCTTCACGTGAGCTGGATTATCGGCTTCTGTAATGAGAAAGTAGCTAGTGGGAATAGATTCCTCTTGCAGGTCGATTATGACTGTTTCTTCACCTTTTTTCTCATCAATCAATGTGGCTGCGGCGCGTAGGAGGTCGGTCTCATCCATTGTCAACCTTGAAATCAACACCGGTAACCAGAATGAGATCGGTTCCCGCAGGGACCAGAGGTTTGAGCGCAGAATAGTGGGGTTCAAACTCGTCGGGGAAAACAATAACCGATGCCTCTGAAAGCGCCCTTTCAAGGATTTCTGCCGCCTCTTTACCGGTTAGGGCAACAATGTAGGTTTGATCGTAGTCAAAGGTTTCCGCGTTGGCGACCTTGCTTATTCTGAACGCGCGCTCATGTAGATAGGTAGCTGTATTACTTGCTGCCAGCGGCTGTCCACTTCCATTGAATACAGCTACACTAATCTGATCGGGAGTAAGTATGTTGATCCCTTTGATCAAGCGAGCGACAAGCTGCTCCATCTCTATTACTTGAGGCTCAAGGTAGCTGATTTCATCAATCAATACAGGTACTCCTGGAACCGTGGCCATCTGTAGGCGCGTGCTATCCAGCCCTTGCAGAAGTTTAGCCAAATCGTATAGGTCAATGAGAGAAAGATTGGTACGTAAGTAAGGATAGATGGCTCTAACGATATCTCTGATTGAACCGATACTCTGGTTCTGTAATCCTTTCCCCAGTATGGCACCGATCAGCTTCTGTTGACGCGTAATCCTGCCTATGTCGCCGGAAGTACCTCCTCGATAGCGAATGTAATCAAGGGCAGTCTTCCCATCAAGTCTCTGTGCGCCTGCTTGGATATCAATGTGCAGTGGCGGGTCAGCGCGGTAGTCATCATATTTCATTGGCTCCTCTACCGTGATATCTACTCCGCCGAAGTGATCTATCAATTGTTCGAACCCCACATAGTCGAGCGTGAGATAGAATGGAACGCTAACCCCAAGCAGGCTGGAAACTGTCTCACAAGCAAGATCTGCTCCGCCGATTGCATAGCTTGCGTTAAGTTTATGAAACTCTCCGTTATCGAACTTGACTCGTAAATCTCGAGGGAGTGAGAGCAGGGCAATGTCCTCCCCCGGAGCCAGACTTACGAGCATCATGGTATCGCTTCGGTTACTATCCCCAGCATTGTCCAAGCCCAAGAACAGAATGTTCGTGTGTTCCCCTTGACTGATCAGACGCCCTACATTGCGTTGTGTCAAGAAGTAGTATGAAACAAACGCGGCGACGATTACAACTGCAACACACCCAAGAACAGCGATACGTTTACGGATGATTCTTCCCCTCATCTTCATCTCATCACGCTATCACAAGGAGTCAAGAATGTCAACTGCATACTTGACCTTGTACAGACATCTCGACTTGTTCCCTAAGAACGGATATCCTTTTCCTGCCAGGAAAGTGCGATGGATTCATGCGCAAAACTCATCAAGGGACCACCAAGAGTCTGTGTAGGCAATAGTACCGTGACTGGATGGCATTCGTGGCGGTAGAGACTCCACTTATCACTGGCGTAGTAACGGAACGAGATTATGGCAGAGGGGAAGCAATCGGCGCGCGCAAAGAGATTACTAGCATGATCAAACGCAATCACCGTCCACGTGTACGCATTATTACCTTTGGCTGTCGAGTGAATCAGTATGAAAGCGAAGTAATGAGATCGCTGCTCACGCCTCGTTTTGATATTGTAGACGACAAGGCAGATCTTTTCCTGCTAAATGCGTGTACGGTAACCTCTCTTGCTGAACGCAAGACTCGCCAAGCAATGCGGAAATTGCGTAGCAAGTATCCACTGGCGAAGATTGTAGTAATTGGCTGCCTTGCCGATTCCGTATCTCAAGGACTGACACAGATTGAAGGAGTCGATCTTCTGGCTGGAAATACCTGGAAGATGAGAATTTGCGATGTTGTGAGTCGTGCTCTTGAAAACCAGCAGGGGTTACTCCCAGCAGTCGAGCTGTCCCCACTAGCGGAAGAACATATTGAGGAGCATGTTGGTCGCGTACGTGCTTTTCTCAAGATTCAGGATGGATGCGACCTGGCATGCACGTATTGTCGCACTACGCAAGTTCGAGGTCGCTCACGCAGCAAGCCGGTTGTTTCCGCACTTTCTGAGGCCCGCGAGCTTGTTGCGCGCGGCTATTCAGAAATTGTCATTGCTGGGATTAACCTAGCTCAGTACGCGCCACCTGATGGTAATCTAGAGTCGCTTGCACGAGGTATGTTGACAATAGATGGGCTGCGCCGTTTTCGTCTTTCCTCGATTAACCCCGGTGGAATTAGCGCAGAGCTAGTGGATGTATTGGCCAGTGATTCTCGCGCTTGTCAGCACTTTCATCTTCCACTTCAGAGCGGAGACGATGTTGTTTTGCGGCGCATGGCGCGTGGATATACCTCTGCTTTCTATCTTTCTCGTGTGAGTATGATCCGTAAGGTTTCTCCTGATGCAACATTTGGGGCTGACATAATGGTGGGCTTTCCGGGGGAAACCAAGTCTGCGTTCCTGCAAACCTGTTTGTTGATTAGGGAGGTAAGATTTGCGAACCTTCATATCTTTCGCTACTCTCCTAGATACGGGACACTAGCGGCCGGTTTTTCGGACCCTGTTATGGAACAAACGAAAAGCGAACGCGCACATAGCATCGCGCGTCTCGGAGCAGCAATTCGATCGATAGAAGCGGAACGGTTGTTGGGAAAGTGTAAGAAGGTACTGATCGAAAACAAGAGTGACGGGAAATGGCGGGGATACACGCGGGATTATTTCGACACCCATCTACTGGGTGAGCCAAGCGTTGCCCCTGGGGATGAAGTAGACGTACGGATTGTGAAAGTGAGCAACAATTGTTTGGTGGGGGTGAAGGAAAATAGAACAGACAACCGTTGAGATCACGTTGCGTGACGGTGTGGAACCGGCGGCTCTTCTTGGCAAGTTTAACTGCAATGTGAAGGAGATCGAGAAGTCATTCTCTGCAAGCATAATTGCTCGTGGGGAGATTATCCGTATTGAAGGAACAAATGAGGAGGTTGAGCAGGTTCGTTCACTGTTCAACAAACTTATTGATGTTGTCAAGAGTGAGCACGTTCCCAGTTTGGATGAGCTGCGTTACTTAATCAGACAAGTCAAAGAGGGAAGAAGCCTTGATGGTGTTCTTTCTGACGTTGTACGAGTAACTCACTGGGGCGAGGAGATTCGTGCCAAGACAGCCGGCCAGCATTCCTATATTGAAGCCATGCGTAGCAAGGATATTGTCTTCTCCATTGGGCCCGCAGGAACGGGGAAAACCTACCTCGCAGTTGCAATGGCAATTGATTGCCTAAAGACAGGAAAGGTAAAGCGCATCATTCTTACGCGGCCCGCGGTAGAGGCTGGCGAGGAGCTTGGGTTTCTTCCTGGCGACATTCAGGCTAAGGTTAACCCATACCTGCGTCCCTTGTATGACGCAATCTATGACATGATTCCAGCTGGAGAGTTTGAGAAGTTGGTTAAGCTGGGGAGAATTGAGATGGCACCGCTAGCATTTATGCGTGGCCGTACGCTTAACAACAGCTTCGTCATCCTTGATGAAGCGCAAAATACAACACCGATCCAAATGAAAATGTTCTTAACGCGCCTGGGGTTCCATTCCAAGGTTATTGTCACCGGGGACATAACCCAGATTGATATTGAGGAAGGAGCATCCGGTCTTGCCGCTATGCAGGGAATTCTGAAAGGGATTGATGATATTTCGTTTGTTATCCTTGACAAGAGAGATGTTGTACGCCATCCTCTTGTGGCACGAATCATAGAAGCTTATGAACAGAATGCAAGCCAACTTACAGGAAAGAGTTCTTGCTGTTAAGCATACTCATCGGGAAACAGCTTATTAGCTTTGTGGCAAGAGACTACTCGGCTGAATTGGGCTTACCTTCGGTGTCACGCCTCTTCCGTACAAAAGCAGGAATACTGAGATCTGTATCTTCAGTTATTCGCTCACGGCGGAGCGTGCGTTCGCTCAGCTGTCCTTTCTGCGATGTCTCTTGAAAGTCGGCAGCAATTACAGTGATCTGTATCTGGTTTCCAAGGTTTTCCCGTATGACCGCGCCAAATACAAGGTCACACTCGACTGCTGCTATCGTGCGGATTACATCCGCAGCTTGTTTTACCTCTTGCAGTGTCAGATCCTGTCCCCCAGTGACATTCATAATCATCTTTCCCGCTCCTCGGATTGAGCCTCCCTCCAGGAGTGGATTTGTGCTTGCTAATTTGGCGGCAGCCATTGCTCGTTGGTCTCCACGTGCTTCCCCCATTCCCATCATCGCTGTGCCTGCATTGATGAGAACATTGCGAATGTCAGCGAAATCAAGGTTGACCAATCCACGAATAGTTATTAGATCGGATATTCCTTGTACCCCTCGAAAAAGGATCTGGTCAGCTAATTCGAACGCCATTGTCATTGCTATTCCCTTAGCTGCAGTCTCAAGTAGGCGATCGTTGGAGATGGTGATCAATACATCTGTCGCTTCTCCCAGCCGAGCTAATCCATCCTCGGCCCGCTTTGCTCGCACAACCCCCTCAAAGGAAAAGGGTTTGGTTACAACACCGATAGTCAGTGCATGGCTCTTTTTGGCGATCTCAGCAATTACCGGAGCAGCTCCTGTTCCAGTTCCTCCGCCAAGCCCGGCAGTAACAAACACAAGATCCATATTCTCTAATAGGTTTGAAATTTCCCAATGGGATTCTGTTGCCGCTGTTCGCCCCCGTGCTACATCGCCACCTGTTCCGCGTCCACCGGTGATGTCAAGACCAAGCTGAAGGGTGTCATGAGCACGAGAAATCCCCAATATCTGCTTGTCGGTATCGACCGCGATCAGTTTTACCCCTCGAAGGTTTTCTTCATGCATTCTGTTGATGGCATTTATTCCACCGTCGCCAATCCCTAGGACTGCAATGTGTGCAGATATCCCTGCGTGGGGCTGTGTTTGACGAGCACTTTCAACAAGCGGCGGTTCGCCAATTACGACACACCGCGGCCCAATTACCTTGGCGACCGTTTCCTCTATCTTGGGAAGTTTGCGCAGGCAGTATTCCTTCTTGAACTCACTGTCTACTGCAATGGTAATTTGGTCCTTGTCAAGCGTGATACGCTCGGGGCTCCTGGGGAGACATACTCGAAGGATGCGGTCGTCAATAGCTGCAAGCACCGCTCGCCAATTATCAGCCGCCCTGCTCTCCGGGTGTAAGTTATCAGCTTGCTCTTTGTCTGGCATTTTTAGTCCCTAGACAATTCTCCGTACACATAGGGAAAAAGTCAATAGCTTGAGTATGTGTAGTGGCTAGGGCGGGATAGGTTTTTCTCGACAGCGCAGGTATCCCTTTGCAAGAACCAAGCCGTCCAAACCATGAAAGGAGCAAGAAACAGTCGGAAAACGGAGTATGATATGCGAGATCGATGGGAAAGACGAGCAAGCTGGCGAGGCACTGTCTACTTTCCTTTCTTAGAAACCGTAATGACCTCTATTCCATTGTACTGGCCACAGTGTAGACAGACACGGTGAGGAAGTTTTGGTTCATGACAGTGGGGACAGTCGCTCACTGTCAATGCGGACATTGCTTGATGCGAGCGGCGCATTCGTGCCTTTGATCGTGACGTTCGATACTTGGGTACGGGCATCTGTTTTTCTCCCTAACGTTTATTGGCTTTCGAGTTCTCGTAACAGTTTAACCGTGCTATTATACAAGCGCAAGGCTAAGGGGTTTCAAGAAGAAGCGTTACTGGGCCTTCATTCACAAGCTTCACTGACATCCTAGCGCCAAATTTCCCCGTCTTTACGGGGATCCTCTCTACAGCAAGGGCTGAAACAAAGGCCAGGAAGAGGGCTTCTGCTTCAGTTGATTGGGCTGCTGTAGAGAAACTTGGACGACGCCCTTTTCGCGTATCTCCGTACAGAGTGAACTGGGATACAGCAAGGATCTCTCCGCCGACATCACGCAAAGAGAGATTCATTTTTCCTTGACTATCTTCGAAAACGCGGAGGCCTGCGACTTTCCTTGCCAGCCGGGAAAAACCGACATCACTATCATTCCTGCCAATGCCAATAAGCAAGAGAAATCCCTGGCCGATTGTAATGGGAGCCGCACTATCAACACTAACTGAGGCTTGGCTGACCCGCTGCAGCACAACGCGCACGATCCTTTACCTCTTATCTTGCAGGCGCTCGGCGTGCTCAATCAATTGCTCCATATCGGAATTACTGAGCGAAGCCGTATAAGCCAGCAATCGTAGATCGAGGTTCTCATGCGTCATTTCTTCTTGGATGCGATCATGGAACGCTCGTTCGACAAGACGGGACGCCTTCCGGTGAACATTGCTATCGATGAAATTAACCCGCCATTCTGGGAACTTGTTCAGACAGCCCTTGCTAATCTCTAGCAGATGCTGCAGGTGAGGCTCTCGAGTTTCCAAGATCCCATTCAGTTGATTCACCACGGATTGGTTGTCAGCGAAGAATATCACTGACTGCGGCGAGTAAGCAAGCGTTCGTTTGCATCCTTCTATTAGGGCTTGGTACACAACCGCTTGTGGAATACTCCTGCCAATGAGCTGGGAAACCTCTTCTATGACGTTTCCCTGCTTGTCTGTAATAGCAATTCCAATCGCAGCCGCTCCTGGCTTACCTCGCGCCTTCCCAGCCACGTAAACAAATAGTTTCTCCATAGTTTCCTGTGGGCCCACCAGGATTCGAACCTGGGATCGACCGGTTATGAGCCGGGTGCTCTGCCGCTGAGCTATGGACCCAATAAGATCCCACGCTGCAATATAAGTCAATGATGGATTGCTGTCAAGCCATGTTGTCAGTATGTGGCGTCGTTACTGCTCTCTCCCGTAGCATACACCAAGCTGGATACTTGCCTGCGTAGAATCTCCTCGTGTTATTGTTCCAATAACCTGAACACCCTCGTAATCTGTTTTTCTGTAAACTAAGCCAATGGATAATCCAATCCTTGAGCTAGCAGCTTGCTCTGCTAGGTGTATCCTTGCCGTTAGTGCAAGCTTAGTGTTTGCGACAAATGTCAGCCCACCTAGGAGTTCAATACCCGTGGGTGAAATCCTGATCTCTGGGAGAACCATGACAGGGTCACTTGTCCAGCTGAATCCGATCCCAATGGTGTGTCCCACTAAGGGGATTGATAGATAAGCCTTTATGTCTGGGGTCTGATAAAAAACGTATCTCATCCTAAGAGAGCTTTGCCCTAATTCTTCTATTGTGGTCATTGTTGTCTGCTCTGTGCCGTAGTAAAGGCTGACCCTTCTGGTCCATACAGAGGCGCTGTGAAGAGAAAGCTGGCCTTGAACAGCCAATTGGCTGGTGATATCCACGAAACTGGCAAAGGTAAAAACAAGCCCAACAGTTTTGTCAACATTGTGCCATAAGCCATAATCATCTATGGAATAATATGGAATGGTATTGATGTATCTCGAGACTTGTGCCATGATTTGCCAAGCTTTCTCGCCTTCCCGAGATTGGAGTACGTCTATTCCTTGGGCAGTAGCTGCAGTGAGTAGTAGTGTTATTAGCGCGCAGATGATACTAATCGACACCTTTCTAGCTAGCCCAGTATCCATAGAAACATCCTCGAGAGTTGAGAGGTTTTTGTTTGTTCCACTATCTTGTTTTGAATTTGTAGGATTGCCATTCTGGCTCGATCTACGCTTCTTTGGTTTGGAGCAAATGCTAGGATTAATCCGTCCCAAGACCGACAAATCTCTACCAACGAAATCACCCTCATTCCCCATGAGGGATCGGCCAATACAATTCTCTGGCCAACCTGGGTTACCGCGACCGCGAAGTGGTCATCGGGTGTATCTAAGTGAATTAGGACGGGTAGAGAGAGCTCGCGCAAGATTATGCCCAGGCTGTCTTTGGGTATCTCATATCCCTTAGCCGGGATCCCTTTCTTGATACTGGCCTGTTTCAAATCAAGCATTGAAACACCGTTCTCTGGAATCTCTCTGACGAATTCATTCTCACTAACCTCAACTCCAAAGAAAGCCGAGAAGACAGTGGCAAGTGCAGCTGGTCCACAGCTCTGCAAGTCTTTCTGTTGATCAACGCCCTCGTATCTGAGCTCCTTGTAAGAGATCACTGGCCATCCATCAGCCGAGAGGCAGAATGCGGCAACGATGATGCCTGCCAGAAACAGACCTGCTGTGGTATGATGGAAATTAGGCGGGTTGTGCGCAGGAAGATTCATGTAAACAACGCGGGAAGCACTCCTCGAGCTATCCAAGTGGTTCCTATGACAAAAAGTCCAGTCTCAATAATGGAGAAGTACGGTATCCTTATTCCCATGTGCAGACCCCAGAATAGTACCGTTATGGTTACCACCAACAGGATTGTCCATTTATACATCTTGCAGTACCGCGCTGTATCGTTAAGCCCCTTATGCATAACTATGCATCGAAGGAACACAATGCAAGCAACGCACGTAATGCCAATAACAAAGAACAAGAGCACTCCTAAAGCTGTTAACTTCAGATAGGTAAGCCAGTATGGCATTGTCATACTCCTTCTATTTGCCAGAGGTCAGTGGATATCTGGCCTCTGGCATGATTACGCGTTGTTTGACTAGAACCCAGGAATGAAGTAGCCAACTGAAGCGCCCCAGCCAGCACCAGCTGCAGCGCCAACTCTTGCTGCGTGAGCGAGTCCACGCATGCTCCAATTCCCCCAGTTGCTTACTCCGTAGACGCCAATTCCTGTAACTGTTCCCCCGATTGCACCCACTAAGGTAGCTCCAACCCAGGTGAAGAAGCCTTCCCCTTCTACCTTTCCAAGCTTCTCGTCAGCTACTTCTTTCCCTCCTTGTCTTTCTATCTGCTGGAAGGGGCAACCAAGTGGTTGATCTTTCTTTTGTTCTTGACTTGCTAACGTGACGGGAGTTTGAGCAAACGATCCGAAAACTGGTACGATCACCATCAATAGAATCAGGCCAACGCTAAGAACACTCTTCAATCTTGTCACTTCTTGCCTCCTTGTGTACGGTATGAAGATTCATTGGGTTGTCATAATCGGAAAGGGACAACGAACATCACCGGGATCATCGTATATATCACCTCCTCTTATGTAGTTCTATGTACACTCCCTAGTCTATCATATCTTCTACGTTTTGTCAAGAGAATAACATGCTGGATTGGGAGTTGATCAGATTGTTACTAGTTCTCAGAGAATGGTTTCTCGTACTAATAAAACAGAAGTAGACAGACATCACTGGACGCACTTAGTGATAGACCTGAATCCATGCTTTCGCCAAGGCAAACACGCTATATGGATATGGGCGCCTCGAAGCCCGGCAGTCTGTCCTCACAAAAGGCGTGTTGTAGTATCAATTACCGCTTAGATTTGAGTAACTATGAACAGAAAGACTCGCTGTTCTCGAGGTTTTGAAGCTATTTGAGTTTTTCCTCGGCAGAGAAATCTCGATACGGTGACAGGCATTTTAGGGTGTCTTGATCTTCGGCAGATAGTTTGTTCTGCGTGACTACACGAGCAAGAAGCTCACCTAAGCCTGGGCCGAGCATGAGTCCCTGGCCACACATTCCAATTGCCATTAGATATCCCTCTATCTCTTTGGCCCACCCAACTAGAGGTGAGCCATCTGGAGTCATTGGGTAAAGACCACGCCAACTGCGACGCACGCGGATGTTTGCCAGTCGTGGCATCAAGTTGACAATGCGATGGGAGATCATTGGCAAGAACGCGCTAGTTTCCGACCGGTCAAACCCCCAAATGCTAGGACTTGGCGTAATGCAGAATACAACCTGTCCGGTAGAAAGCTGGTAAAAGTAGTAGTTTAGCGAGGCTAGCGTGGGACGGATATCAACTACCATTGGATCAAGAAAGTGAGCAACTGGCTCAGTAATTCCTGCTTCGTGAGAATCGGGATTCACAGGGTGTTCAACCCCTACCATTCCTCCCACTTGCTTTGCCCATGCTCCAGCAGCATTTAGCACTACCCTAGCGGCGTATTCGCGCCTATTGGTTCTTACCCCCTGTATGTGTCCTCCCCTGACGGGAATGGCTTCAACCGTCTCGCTAAAGCGGAACACTGCTCCTGTGCGCTTTGCCTCTTCGTATTGAGCGTGGCCAACAAGCAGGGTAGAGCAGTAGCCATCATCAGGAGAGAAGGTTCCCCCAATTAGACCAACTGGGTTCAGATCAGGAATGACATCAAGTAATTCATTCCTGTCACACCAGTCAATATTGAGCTCATAGGCACGTTGTATTCTAAGCAGATCTTTGAGGATTTTCTCCTCTTGCTCGCGGTAGGCAACAAAGGAATAACCACCTGTGGTCCATTCGATGTCATGGCCATAAGTTTCTTTCCATGTAGAAAGGATTTCGAGGGAGCGCTTACTCAGACGGATCTTTGTCGGATCAGAGTGAGTGGCACGGACACCGCCGATCGCGGATTTGTTTGAACCCTGGCCCTCACTGGCAAACTTATCAAGCACCAATGTCTTGAGACCAGCCTGTGCCATTGCCAGGGCAGTGGGAACACCGACACTTCCTGCGCCGATAATGATAACGTCATAACTATCCATCGTTATCCCCCTTTATCCCAGCGAAAGACCCCAATGAAACTTCAACAAACAACGGGCGCTTCACGAGTTCGGTAACCTCTTCTACAGGAATCCCTTCCTCGCGGAAGATTCGTCTGATTAGTTCAGCACACGTCTTGCCGCCGCATGCGCCCATTCCCGCTCGTGTTATCGCTTTGATTTCGTTCATGTCACGGCAACCTTCGCGGATCAATTGACGAATCTCACTTGCAGCCACCCGCTCACAGCGACATGCGATCATCTCATCTTTCATGTTCTCGGGCACGTCAGATAGCGGAGCAGACACCCATGGTTTCTGTACGCGGATTCCGGCAATGCGTTTGGCATAAGCTTTGGGAGCCTCCACTCTCACAACCGCAGTATGATCTCTCTTGGCGGTGAGTTGAACGCTTTCCACTTCTACTTCACCCAGTACCTCTCCCTCGGTGTCGACTGCGGTAACGGTTTGCCCTTGCTTGATACTCTCTTGAAGAAACTCATAGGCAAGAGCTACAGTTGGCATCTGCTTGTCCTGCCGGTAATCAACCAATGTGATTGCTAATCCTGGGCAGGCTGTAATGCAATTTTCGCAGCCGATGCACTTCTTGCCAATCTCAGGCCCTACGAACCTGGGTTGACGCCTGATATCACTTTCATCAATGCCAATGAGCCCTAATGGGCAAGCATACGCGCAAGGATCACACGGGATTTCCTGGCTACAGTGAAGAACGGGAAAGACACCTTCCTTCTGAGTTGGAATTCCTTCCGGGTCAACTTTTCCATGACCAGACTTGAGGATCTCAGCCATCCGGGCCCATTCCGAAGGGATTTCCCCAACATCTACCCCAAGCGCTCTAGCTACTTTTAGCCCCGCAATCTTACCAGTGAACATTGCC
>JAUWOJ010000069.1 GCA_030612175.1 Candidatus Bipolaricaulota bacterium
TACAATATTCTCTCCCTTTCTTCCATAGCTCTTTTCGATTGCCTTCTTGAGCTGGCCGACTGCTTCGTCAACTGGAAGTACCCCCGCTAGACTGAAGAACACCGTTTGCATAATCATGTTGATTCTTCCACCAAGACCCACACTTTCTGCAAGCTTGACCGCATCGATTATGTAAAACTTGAGGTCCCTCTCGGCAATCGACCGTTTCATGCCAGCCGGCAATTCAGTCTCCAATTCTTCTACGGTCCAGGGGCAATTGAGCACAAACGTTCCTCCGCCTTTGATTCCGGCGAGGACATCGTATTTATGAACAAACGCGGGATTGTGGCAAGCAATATAGTCGGCTGTGTTGACAAGGTATGGCGATTTAACTAACTCTTTCCCAAAACGCAGATGAGAGATGGTGATACCGCCTGATTTCTTTGCATCGTAGGCGAAGTATCCCTGCGCGTAGAGGTCGGTATTGTCACCGACAATCTTGATTGCATTCTTGTTCGCCCCAACCGTTCCATCTGCTCCCAATCCCCAAAACTTGCACTGAACCGTTCCTTCTGGGGCAACATCGATATCCTTGCCAATGTCAAGCGAGCTATTGGTGATATCGTCAGTAATACCAATCGTGAAGTGATTCTTTGGGAAAGCGCAGCCAAGGTTGTCGAATATCGCCTTGACCATTGCCGGGGTAACATCCTTTGAGCCAAGTCCGTATCGCCCACCAACGATAAGCGGGTTCTCTCCTCTTTCCTGATACAGCGTAGAGATGTCCTTGTACAGTGGTTCCCCATGACTACCTGGTTCCTTGGTTCGGTCGAGAACAGCAATCCGCTTCGCGCTCGGTGGCATTGCTGTTAGAAAGTGTTCGTTTGACCACGGGCGGTAAAGTCGAACCTTCAGCAAGCCAACCTTTTCTCCGCGTGCTACCATGTAGTTCACTGTTTCTTCGGCAACATCACTCGCCGAGCCCATGATGACCATAACGTGCTGCGCGCTCGGATCCCCTACATAGTCAAATAGATGGTATTCTCTGCCAGTCAGCTTGCTTACCCGGGCCATCACTTCCGCAACAATCTTTGGAGTTGCCTGATAATAGCGGTTTGCCGCCTCACGTCCCTGGAAGTAAATATCAGGGTTCTGCGCAGTGCCGCGTAGGTGGGGGTGTTCGGGATTCATAGCCCGCTTGCGGAAGTTCTCAACTTCGTCCCACGGAACTAGCTTTGCCATCTCTTCGTAAGGGATCACATCGACCTTTTGGATCTCGTGCGATGTACGGAAGCCGTCGAAGAAATGGATGAATGGGACTTTAGCCTTGAGAGTGACAAGGTGAGCGACTAGTCCGAGATCGATTACTTCTTGCACCGAGGCAGATGCAAGCAGCCCAAATCCAGTCTGACGTGCTGCCATAACATCGGAGTGATCACCGAAAATAGATAGGGCATGTGCTGCTAGCGCGCGTGCTGAAACATGAAAAACGGTAGGGAGCAACTCTCCGGCAATCTTGTACATGTTCGGAATCATCAGCAACAGACCTTGTGAAGCCGTGAAGGTCGTAGTGAATGCGCCAGCGGCGAGAGAACCGTGGATCGCGCCAGCTGCCCCAGACTCAGCTTGCATTTCCGTTACCTGCAATGGTTGACCGAAGATGTTCAGCCTTCCGTGTGCCGCCCAACTATCAGCTACCTCTCCCATAGACGAACTAGGGGTAATAGGATATATAGCCGCAACATCACTAAACGCATAGGCAACATGTGCTGCCGCAGTATTTCCATCAATGGTCATCATATTCTTTGTTGGCATAGGGTCCCCTCCTCATGGAATTCAGACGACGCGTAATAGATTTGCGCAGTCGGATTATTGTACTGAGATTCCGTTTCCAGCACAATGGAAGAGTACAATAGCAGCTTTTCTCTAAAGGGGAGTTACCGCTAGCAGACAGGCACAATGACGGGTGATATAACAAGTGATGTACATCTCAAGCCGCGTTACGTATAATCGTGAAGAGATGGGCTAATCAAACAGCAGGCATATGTCAAGGTTCAAGGAATCATCGTTGATACTTGAACTTGTTCGTATTGGGAAGAGCGCCTTCCATTGCCTCAAGAAAGAAAGAGATGCTAGCTACTAAAATGTTGAGTAGATTCGTTCATTCACGCGCCAAACATTTCATGACTCTTATTCCACTAGGACTTCTTGTGGGGGTAGTAGTAGGTGCGGTATTTGGTAGTCCATCGGTTGGCATCCTCGCTGGCCTTGCATTTAGTTTCTTGTTTGCCTGTTTATTCACTCTGCGCATTCGTTAAATCCCGCCAGCTTGACCTGCTGTCCATATTCGTGCTATATTGAATAACTTTGCACAGGAGGTGCTGTATAGTATGAAAATTCATAGGGCCATAACCGGGATAGTAGTGTTAACAATGATGATACTGGTTGCTACTAGTGGACTGGTTGTAGCACAGGACAAATACATAGTTGCTGCGGATATCCCGTGGGCACCATTTGAGATGGTTACTAACAATGGTGAATTCTTTGGATTTGACCTTGACGCAATACGTATGATTGCGATTGTTGCTGGCTTCGAGGTTGAGATCTTGAACACTGGCTTTGACGTGATTATCCAAAACGTGATTACAGGGAAGGCTGATCTAGGCGTATCCGGGTTTACCATCACCGCTGAGCGTGAAGAGACGATTGATTTTTCTGCCCCGTATTACTTGTCCAATCAGGCAGTTGTGATACGCAAGGATTCCGGACTGAACATTATCACCGCAATGGCTGGACTTGGAACGAGAAAGGCAGTAGGAGCTCAGAATGGAACGACAGGTTTTATCTTCGTAGAAGACGAACTGCAAGGAGCGGGACTTGACATCGAAATAAAAGGGTACGAATTCTATCCAACAGCAATCCTTGATCTAGTTAACGGCCGGCTCGACGCCGTGATCCAGGATGAGCCTGCTTCACAGTCTTCCATCTCCGCCTATCCAGACCTACTTATGATCGCCGGGATAATTAATACCTCCGAGTATTTCGGGTTCCTCGTCGCACCTGGGGACCCGCAGGGACTGCTCCCTAGAATCAATGACGCGGTAAGTGAATTGGGGCTTAAGGTTATTGACGCACCGGGAGGGGCACAAATGCTAGTCGTTACTCCCGGAAGCCCTTGGGATAATCTCCTCAATGGTTACTTTGGTCCAACGAACGACCAAATCGAAGCAGCCTGGCTTTCTTGTAAGGATCTTCTCCTGGTAGACAAGGATGTAGATGCCTTTGCGAAAGCAATGGCTGACGAAGTAGCCAGGTAAGTTCATAGTATCCGATTGTTTAGACCCTTCCTCCTGTAAGGATTGGAGGGAGGGTCTTTGTAGTGAATTAAGGAGGCACCCATAGAAGGCATTATCACTATTGGAAAGAGTTTTCCTATGCTGTTGCGAGCCACATTGATCAATATTGAACTGCTGTTTGCTTTGTTATTCCTTGGATTGCTTCTGGGAACTGTTGTTGCCCTGCTGCAGGTTTATGGAGGACGCTTTGCCGGCACACTTGCCGCGGGCTATGCCTGGGTTTTTCGCAGTATTCCTGCCCTTGTTCTGTTGTTCTTATTCTACTTTGGGCCATCACAATTTGGCGTAAATATCCCACCTTTTGTTGCCGCAACTCTTGCCCTTGGAATTCGTTCTTCCGCGTATCAATCGCAGATCTTCCGCGGAGCCATCCAGGCCATTTCACAGGGGCAAATGATGGCCGCGCGCTCGATGGGAATGAGTCAACTACAAGCAATTATCACAATCATCATACCTCAGGCTATTCGTCTTTCCCTTGCTGGCTGGTCAAACGAGTTCTCATCTGTTGTAAAAGACACTACCCTCGCCTACGTGGTAGGGCTGAATGAGGTCCTGCGTCACGCACGTATTATTATGGATCGACACTATGAGCTGGCAATGCTTACTTACCTAGCTGTAGCAGTGATCTTTTTGGTATTGACCTACAGCGGTAACCGTAGCCTGAGCTGGCTTGAACGACGGCTACGAATACCTGGCCTGCAGATGAAGGTAGGAACCCAAAACACATGAGTCTTCTAAAGGCTGAGAATATCCACAAAAGGTATGGGAAGGAAAAGGTTTTAAGAGGGATCTCACTGGAGCTTGAACGGGGCGAAACCATGGTTGTGATTGGCCCATCCGGTACTGGGAAAAGTACATTTCTGCGCTGCATTAATCAGTTGACCCCACCAGACAAAGGCCGAGTCTGGTTGGATGGGGTTGAGGTTACACACCCCAAATGCAATATCAACAAACTGCGCGCTCAAATGGGCTTCGTCTTTCAAGATTTTAACCTGTTTTCGCACTTGAACACGCTGCGAAATGTGAGCATCGGCCTTATTAAGGTAAAGGGAATGAGAAAGGAAGACGCGAGAAAGCTCGCAATGAAAGAGCTAGAGCGAGTTGGGCTCAATGACAAAGTAGATGCCTATCCGGCACAGCTCTCCGGCGGCCAGCAGCAACGTGTATCCATTGCCAGAGCTCTGGCAATGGAGCCAAAGCTAATCCTGTTTGATGAGCCAACCTCGGCCCTTGACCCAGAACTGATCGGGGAGGTACTCGAGGTGATGATCAACCTAGCCAAGGATGGAATGACGATGCTGGTCGTTACACATGAAATGGGTTTTGCCCGTGCAGTTGCCGACGAAATTGTGTTTATGGAACACGGGGTCGTTGTCGAGCAGGGCAGCCCACAACAAATGTTCTCCGCGCCAAAGCATCCGCGAACAGGAGAATTTCTGAACAAGATCACAGAGCTGTACGGGGAGACAGCGTAATGGTATTTGACTTAGCGTGGCTTCCGCAGCTCACCCAGGGCCTTGTTCTAACCCTGCAAATTACCACAGCATGTATCGCGATGGGAATTGTGCTGGGAATCATGCTCGCGTTGGGACGTGTTTACGGAAACCGATTGATCTCCACTCCATGCAGTATCTATATCCATATCTTCCGCGGCACACCGCTACTCGTACAACTGCTCATGGTTTATTACGGTCTTCCAAGCTGGGGAATTTACCCCTCCGCGTTCATCAGCGGGTTCTCGCGTTAGGGCTCAACACAGGAGCGTATCAGGCAGAGTACCTACGTGGGGCAATCCAGGCCGTCAACCCAGGCCAGCTCATGGCCGCGCGCGCAATTGGGATGAGCCTGCCACAAGCTATTCGTCACATCGTACTACCACAGGCATTTCGCATTGTTATCCCATCATGGTCGAATGAACTGATCTTGATGGTCAAATATTCTTCCATCGTCTTCTCGGTAACATTGCTCGACTTGATGGGCGTTGGAAAACGGATCGCCGCACGCAACTTCCGCTACTTCGAGGTATTTGTTGTTGTAGCCCTATTCTACCTGGCACTGATCTTCATCATATCGCAACTACTACGATTGCTGGAACAGCGAGTAAGGATTCCGGGGCTTGGCGAGCAAGCTGAGCAGCGATAGATCACTGCTATAATCAGAAATAGCTACTCCTATTTCTGTATTCCCATT
>JAUWOJ010000032.1 GCA_030612175.1 Candidatus Bipolaricaulota bacterium
GCTCTGGGAGAGAAAGAGAGCATCTCGGACGATGCAATCAAGATAGGCCAGGGGTTTGCCACCACGATGCAAAGCTATGGCCGGATCATGTGGTTTCATGATACCTCACGTTCCTGGGTTGGTATCGAGCAAGATGGCACAATCATAGTGCGGTGTGGTGCACCCGACCTGGGTGCAGGTCAGGCAAACAGTTTGTGCCAGATCGCTGCTGAGGTGCTTGGTGTGTCGCTAACAGACGTGACCTTCTACAACTCAGATTCGGCGGTCACACCACTGGCAGGCACAACAACTGCTACCAGGCAGCTCTACATGTCCGGCAATGCTACGCTCAAGGCAGCCAAGATGGTGCGAGAGGTGTTGCTCGATCGCGCAGCAGAGCATTTCAAGGAAGAGCCCAACAGCCTGGATCTAGCCGATAATAAGGTGTTCATCAAGAGCAATGCGGAGCAATGGCTTTCGCTGGCGGATCTGAGCAAGATGTGCGCCGCTGATGGGCTGAAGCTGCAACACCTAGCTCTGTTTGCGGCTCCATTCGCCGATAAGCTCAACCCTGAGAACCTCCACGGAGACATCTTCCCAGACTTTACCTTCAGTGCACACGCCATTGAGGTAGCGGTGGATACCAAGACCGGTGAGATTACGGTGCTCAAGTCCGTCGGATGCCATGATGTCGGTCGGGCAATCAATCCGATCGCTGTTGAGGGACAGATTCAAGGCGGAAGCGCCCAGGGAATCGGCTACGCTCTCATAGAAGAGGTGCAGGTCAAGGATGGCGTAATCCGGACGCCTTCATTGTCCGAATATCTGATCCCCACAGCAAAGGATCTTCCTACTACGAAGGCGATCATCCTAGAGTCGGGGACAGGGGTCGGTCCGTTCGGCGCCAAAGGGATTGGCGAGCCTGCACTAACGCCGGCTGCCCCCGCGGTGGCGAACGCTGTAGCAAACGCCATAGGTGTTCGCATCCACGACCTACCATTGACACCGGAGAGGGTCCTTGCTGCCATTGATCACGCCAAGAAAAGATGCGCCAAACTGATGTAGTGAAGAGTATTAGGTAAGAGAACAACATCGCCAGTAGATGGAGGAATCGATTGCAAATCAAGGTACTAAGTGGTAATGAAGCCCTTGCCTACGGGGCGCTGCAGGCCGGCGTGAAGGTAGTCACCGGCTATCCAGGTACCCCCTCGACCGGCGCGTTGACGAGCTTGCTAGCCATGGATCTTCCCGGTAGATATGTGGAGTGGAGCGTAAATGAGAAGGTTGCGTTTGAAATAGCCGCCGGAGCAGCATGGGCCGGCCAACGAGCCCTGTGTACGATGAAGATGTCGGGGCTGAACGTGGCCTACGACTCGCTGATCTCTATCGCTTATTCCGGATGTAATGGTGGACTAGTAATCTATGTTGCCGACGATCCGGGCGCTAGCGCCGGGATGGCCGAGCAGGACACGCGTGGATTTGCATTGATGTCAGACCTGCCAATGCTCGAACCAAGCTCGATAAGGGACACCTATCGGTTGACGCAGGTAGCTTTTGACCTCTCGGAACGCGTAAAGACACCAGTCCTAATTAGGTTGGTTACCTCGATTGCCAATGCCAAGACAGCCCTACCGATTGATGATCCGCTACCGCCTGCCGACCGCACACCAATCCTCGAGCGGAACATTGCCAAATACACCAAAGCCGGCGCCAATATCTGTATCACGCAGCACCGGGATGTGATTGCCCGCCTCGAAAAGTCAAGCGAAGTCATACAGGAAATGGGACTAAACTCTCTACAATTGGCTGAAAACCCCAGCGACCTCGGAATTGTGGCTGTTGGGGCAGCAGCAGCGTATCTAGAGGAGGCGTTCGACCTCGCTGTCGAGTATGGATTCGACAAAACAAAGGTCTCGATTTTGCGTACAGTGACAACAACTCCATTTCCAGTAGCAGATGTACAAAGGCTGTTTGCTCGCTGCAAGTCGATCCTTGCCTTGGAAGAGTTGGAACCGCACCTTGAACGCGGTCTTTACATCGAAGCACATAGGGCTGGATTCACCGGCCGGATCATCGGCAAACTTGATGATGGACCCTTAAGCCGCGTGGGAGAGTACGATGTTGATCATGTACTGCAAGGGCTCAATATAGCGGTCAGATTAGACATCCCCGCAGATCGCTTTAAAGGGAATAGGGCAACAGAGACACTTGCGGCTCGACGTCCAATTACCGTCTGCGCTGGATGTCCCCACCGCGGAACCTATATGGCCATCAATCAAGCGATCCAGAATCTAAATCTTGACAAAGACGAGGTGATGATCACTGGCGACATCGGGTGTACAATCCTCGGAATGAACCCACCGTTTAACACGGTGTGGACGGAGGTCTCCATGGGAGCAAGTGTCAGTCTGGCACAAGGCTATGTTCATGGAGGGGTTAGGACACCGGTAATCGCCACTATTGGAGATTCAACGTTTTTCCACGCCGGGATTCCGGGATTGCTCAACGCGATTCAGCACCAGGCTCCATTGACCCTTGTCATTATGGACAATGGGTGGACAAGTATGACGGGAATGCAGGTAAATCCAGGTACGGACGAGACATTTCAACGGACGGGGGGACGTCGAATCGATCTCGCGCGGGTGATTCCAGGACTCGGGATAGAGCAGTTCTTTGTCATCGATCCGTACGATCTGAAAGGAGCAACCTCCATCATCGAAGGATGTCTCACCCTTCCGGGGGTAAAGGTTGTCCTCTCCCGTGGTGAATGTGCCATCCAAGCAAGGCGGCAAGGCAGACGCGCAGGCAATGTGCACTTGATCCCCGAGAAATGCGTACTGTGCAAACAGTGTGTCGCCACCACCGGATGTCCCGCCCTATCGATTAAGACCGAATCCATCGCCATCGACCCCGCTCTATGCAACGGCTGCGGACTGTGCGCCGCGGTTTGCCCCACAGCAGCCCTCGAGAAGGAGGATGGGACATGAGCTACGACATCTATCTTGTTGGCGTTGGTGGTCAGGGTATTCTGACGCTTGCTGACCTGATTATGCGAGCAGCTGTCCACAAGGGGCATCCAGTCAGTTTCTTCCCCACGAAAGGAATGGCACAGCGTGGAGGGGTCGTAAAGGCCGAGTTGCGATTAGGGCGGGCGGGAGTAGACCACACCTCCGTGAGAGTGGGGCTCATGTTGTGCTTGCCATGGAGCGCTCTGAAGCGCTGAAGGGAGTACGGTACGCGCGGCCTGAAGGCGACTTCCTATTATATGGTCACGTGTGGGAGCCAACTGCCGTGATGCTTGGAGAAGCGGCCTACCCACCGCTCGAATCGGTGCTGGAGGCCATCCGAGTCAGTAACGCTCGACTGGTCTATCTCGCTCCAAAAGAGCTTCCCGAAATCGACGGGGCATACGTAGCTGCAAACGTCTTCGTCCTTGGAGCGGCATTTGGAAACACAAGATTGGGTGAAGTGCTCAGTGCCCACGAGATGATAGAGGTTGTTCAAGCACGGTGGCCGCACAGAGCAAAGCACAATGCGGCTGCATTTGATGCTGGCCTGCGTGTCAGAGGGACATCTTGAGCCTGGGAAAGCTCTTCTATCCTCGTGGAGTTGCTGTAATCGGTTCCACCTCCAAAGGAAAACTCGGCTATGAACTGATCCGTAAGATTGTTAACGGGGGCTACGACGATGTTTACGCGGTTAACCCTAAGAGTCAAGGCGCGCATGGAGTCCCCGGGTACGACGCAGTCTCTCACATTGATCGGTCTATTGATCTTGCTGTAATCGCCTCGCCTGCTCCGACAGTGGCAGACGTTCTTCGGGATTGTGGAAAAGCTGATGTGAAGGTCGCTGTGATCATTACCGCAGGCTTTTCGGAGGTAGGGAACACCAAAGAAGAAGCACAGATTGCAGCTGTTGCAAAGCGGTATGGAATCCGCTTGTGCGGACCAAACTGTGCCGGAATCATCAACACAAGATATCGCCTGTACCCAACACTGGAAACCCATCCCCCACAGGGCGATGTAGCGTTTGTGACCCAAAGTGGGGCCCTTGGAGGTGCTGTCCTTTCGTGGGCGGAAGAGCAAGGGGTGGGGTTTTCGAAGTTCGCAAGCTATGGGAATGGTGTTGATCTCAACGAGATCGATTTCCTTGACTATCTTGTCGATGATTCCGATACAAAGGTTGTTGCCCTATATATTGAAAGCGTCTCTGACGGCCGCGCGTTCATGGCGGCCGCGCAACGTCTAGCTCGAGAAAAGCCGCTTGTAGTGATCAAAGCGGGATGTAGCGTGTCCGGCCACCGCGCAACCTTGTCTCATACAGGATCGATGGCTGGATCGGACTCTGTGTACGATGCTGCCTTCCGCCAGTGTGGCGCGATTCGTGTGGACACAATAGAGGAGATGTTCGACCTGTGCCGAGGGTTCGTTACGCTTCCCCCCGTAAAGGGACGACGTCTTGTCATCGTTACTAATTCCGGTGGCCCCGGGGTCCTCGCCGCGGACCGGGCTGAAGCAGTAGGCCTACGCCTCGATAAACCAACTCCAAAACTACAAACAAAGCTCTCCACCTTTCTTCCCCCAGTCTGTTCACTGGGGAATCCGATCGATCTCACTGTTGAGGGAACTGAGAGTGACTACCAGAAGACACTGCGTCAAGCATTAGGAGAATATGACGCCGCGCTAGCCATCAACGTCTGCACGCCTTATCTAGATGCTCTCCCTCTTGCACGGGGAATCTGCGGCGCTGCTACCACGGTTACAAAGCCCATTGCCGCAAACTTTATGGCCGGCAGAACGGTCGCTCTTAGCCTGCCTTATCTGAAAGAGCATGGCGTCCCCAACTTCGTTACTGGGGAACGGGCGGTGACGGTACTTTCACAGATGGCAACCTATGAGGAGTATAAGAGGAAGAATTATCTGCTACCAGAGATCCCAGCAATGATAGGGCCTCTCTCCGATGACAGTGACGGTCCTCTGCTCGAGCCGGAAGGAATGAACTGGTTGCGTGAGAACGGGATCCCGGTTCCGGAATATCGACTTGCCACATCTGTGGATGATGCCGTGAGTGGAAGCCGCTCGATCGGCTATCCGGTGGTGATAAAGGTCGTGTCCCACGATATCACACACAAATCGGAGATTGGCGGTGTCATCACTGACATTCGTACGGATGACGAAGTAGTCGCCGCGTTTCACTCGATCGAACAGCGAACGAGTGAGCATGATTTCCAGGGGGTGGTCATCTACCCAATGATCACCGATGCCCTGGAAATTCTGATCGGGTTCTCACGGGATGCGCAGTTCGGCCCAGTGATTGCCTTTGGGGTGGGGGGGATATATACCGAGGTCCTTCGGGATATTTCACTCCGCATTGCCCCACTTGACTATGATGAGGCCAATGCAATGATCCGAGAGATTAAGGCCTTCCCTATCCTGGAAGGGACACGAGGACAGCCAACACGAGACCTAAATGCCGTAGCAAAGATCCTGGTCGATTTCTCGCGCCTTCCCTTCCACTACCCTGAGATTGTAGAGGCCGACCTGAACCCTGTATTCGTGTTCTCAACGGGAGTCCTAGTTGGAGACGTGCGAGTGATACGAAAGAGGAGGAATTGATAGATGACACATGTAAGACAGCAGCGTGGCTTGAATGCCATCAAAGCATATGTGCCGGGTAAACCCATTGATGAGGTGCAAAGAGAATACGGCCTCAAGAATGTAATCAAGCTAGCGTCCAACGAGAATCCACTGGGTCCCTCGCCTAAGGCATTGGCCGTGATGAAGGAGAGTCTCTCCCGCGTAAACTCTTATCCAGATGCGCAGAACCACAATCTGCTGAAGGCCCTTGCGGAGCACCTTGGGATTAGACCTGAACAGCTAACCGTGGGCAATGGAGCCGATGGGCTCATCATGCAGACTTGCCTAGCCTACTTGGATGAACAGAGTGAAGTAATCGTCAGTCAGTCTTCATTCCCGGTCTATGATATCTATACCCACGTGATGAGAGCAGCGCTGGTCAAGATACCGCTGAGAAACTTTGGGCTGGACCTCGAAGCCATGCTTCAAGCGATTAGCGATAAGACAAAACTCATCTTTGTCTGCAACCCAAACAATCCTACCGGAACGATTGTCACCGCAGCCGAAGTAGAGGCTTTCATGAACAGGGTGCCAAAGCACGTGCTTGTCATCTACGATGAAGCCTACTACGAGTTGGTCGATTCTCCTGACTATCCGGATACCCTGCGCTATATTCGAGATGGCTGCACTAACATAATGATCATACGTACATTCTCCAAGATTTATGGTCTGGCCGGTATCCGCTTGGGGTATGCCGTCGCACAGCCTGAAATTCTGGCGCCTCTCAATAGGGTGAAGGAACCCTTTTCGGTCAACCTACTCGCCCAAGCCGCAGGTGTTGCGGCTCTAGAAGACCAAGCATTTCTCGAGAAAACAGTGGCATCAAATCACGCGGGACGCATCTACCTGTATGGCGAATTCGAACGCCTGGGCCTGCCATATATCAACAGCCACACTAACTTTGTTCTCGTCAGGATTGGACCACAAGCCACAGCGGTGCAGGAAATGTTGTTGAACAAAGGTGTTATCGTACGACCATGTACCGGCTATGATCTTCCTCTGTTTCTTCGCATTACGGTTGGTAGTCAAACTCAGAACGTTCGGTTCATTGAGGCTCTTGAGTCCACTCTTCAAGATCTAGGACGACTCCACTCTGACTGAACTGCGGGCCACGGTTGCGTAAGGGTACCTATTTCTAAACCACTAATGCACACTACCATGCCGCGTCTCATGAGATTGAGATAGCTAGTGCCAGTAGACCTGCATTCCCAAGGCTAGTACCCCTCGCGGGAACTTTGGGAGACATATTGATAAGACAATTGGAGCCCTTGACAAAACCCTAACGCGCTCTGTAACATTCGCTCGAACTGGAATATTACGCAATGGGGAACAAGAAATATTTCCTTCTGCTATTCATTAGCAGGTTCTGGGACAAATTGACGGAGGACAGATGTTTTTGATCATCGGAGAACTCATCAATTCTTCACGTAGTCAGGTTGGCAAAGCAATACAAGAGAAGGATGATCTCTTAATTCGTCGACTCGCTCGCGGTCAGGCAGAAGCGGGGGCGCAGATCATTGACATAAATGCCGGACAGTCGATGGAGAACGAGGTAAGTAATCTCAAGTGGCTGATTGGGGTTGTGGAAGACGAGCTAGGCAGGGATGTGCGTTTGTCCATTGACACTTCGAACCCCGATGCAATGGAGGCCGGACTGAAAGCCTGTTCAACTGCGCCGGTGATAAACTCCATGAGCAACGAGAAGAAAAGCGTAAGATTTGTGGAACTTGCCGTGGAGAGCGGCGCCGAGGTGATCGGCCTTGCCATGGGAGAACACGGTATGCCTAAGACCGCGGAGGATCGCGTGGAGGAGACGCGAGCACTCCTAGAGAAGTGCGATCGAGCGGGTATCGCCCATGATCGCCTCTATGTGGATATGATCTGCATGTCTGTCGGAAGCAGCATCGAGCAAGGCACGCAGGCACTTCAAGGAGTCCGTCGAGTGAAGGAAGAGCTTGGGGTAAAGACTTTTGCGGCAGTAAGTAACGTCTCTTTTGGGTTACCCAATCGTCACCTCCTTAACCGGACCTTCCTGGCGATGCTTATCGAGGCCGGACTGGACGGGGCGATCATCGACCCAACTGATTCAGGTATGATGAATACCGTATACGCATCACGCGCGTTGCTGGGACGCGACAACTACTGTATGCAATACATCAAACAACAAAAACGTGGAAGGAGGAAGTAGATGCTCGATAAGATCAAACAAGCAGTGCTGGCTGGGGAGATGGAAGGTATCGCTGAACTAACTAACCAAGCATTGGCACAGGGTATTGAAGCGCGCGAGATACTCGATCAGGCATTGACCCCAGCGATGGATATCGTAGGCAAAGAATACGAAGATGGGGAACGCTACGTCCCCGAGATGCTTATCTCAGCCGCAACGATGAAAGGCGCTGTCACATTACTCAAGCCACTGTTGGTTGAGGCCGGCGTGAAGGCGCGCGGCAAGCTGGTGATCGGTACTGTTGAGGGTGACCTGCACGATATTGGTAAGGATCTTGTAGCGATGATGGTCGAAGGAGCAGGGTTTGAGGTCATAAACATCGGGACGGAAATAACGGCTGAGGAGTTCGTCAAGGCAGTGAAGGAACACAAGCCCGATATCGTTGGTATGTCTGCGCTGTTGACAACAACGATGATTCACATGCCAGAGGTTATCGATGCGCTCAAACAGGCTGGCCTTCGTGATCAGGTCAAGGTGATGATCGGTGGTGCACCGGTTACCCAAGGCTACGCTGATAAGATCGGCGCCGATGGTTACGCTCCGGATGCCGCCAGTGCAACCAAGCTGGCGAAAAGCCTTACCTGAACCAAGCCTGAAATATGGTTTCAGTGTTTTCTCAGTGAAGAATGAGCATGAAAAACGTGAGTTGCGGGTACATCTTTTGCCAGATCATAACTTTCTTCCTTTGAATACATAATACACTCCAAAAGCTTTCTTGTAGGTATCGTAGCGGTTACTCATCATGCTCATCCTGTATGAGACAAGTCTTCCCCCTTGACAAAAGTACCTTTTCGTGATATATTTTAAGTGTTGTTGGTAGTCGTGCAGTCGTTTTAGTTTGTGGTACAGGTTTACCTGATTTTGCTTAGAACGTTCTGTCTCGATTAAACTTCCAGCAAGAAGGAGGAGAATGGCAACTATGGCAGAACGTGAAACTGGTACGGTTAAGTGGTTTAACGATGCAAAGGGTTTTGGATTCATCGAGCGAACTGAGGGAGAAGATATCTTCGTCCATTTCAGCGCTATTCGTGGTGAGGGCTTCCGCTCGCTAAACGAAGGTCAGAAAGTAGAATTCACAGTTACTCAAGGAGACAAAGGTCCCCAAGCACAAGATGTAACTGCAGTATAACCTAGACACCAAAGAATAGACCTGTGGCTTAAGACTGCTTACGCCACAGGTTTTTTTGCTTTGTGTGCACCTAATTCTATCTTCTTTCACCTATCCAATTTGCGTGCTGGCGTCTCTCAAAAGGCACTCTCCGCCGCGTCAATTTGGACATTCTCTGCCATGTTATCACCACTATCGGCAATCATGCCTGCTTGCATTTCTCCTATGACAGAACATTACGTATCCGCTCCGCAATGCTGCAAAATGCCAGCGAAACAATCGCTTCTGGAGCCGCTAGGACAATCGGCTCTCCAGTATCTCCCCCTACACGCACCCCCACATCAATAGGAATCCTCCCCAAGAAACGTACCGCGAACTCCTCTGCGAGCCGCTCTCCGCCCTCTCTTCCAAATAAATCTATATCCGCTCCGCAATGTGGACAAACAAGGCCAGACATGTTCTCCACAATTCCTATCTCGGAAAGCCCCATCTTCTTTGCCATATTCGTCGCCCGTCGCGCGTCGATCAAGGAGACTTCCTGTGGAGTAGTAACAATGATCGCCATCTGTGGAGAGGTCCGCTGCACAACTGTCAACACCTCATCCCCCGTTCCTGGCGGAAGATCGATGATAAGGAAATCAAGCTCCCCCCACCTTGTCTCACCAAGAAGCTGGTCAATTGCTTTGGAACGAAGCGGTCCTCGCCAGATAACCGGAGTCCCGAGTGGAATAATCGATGCTAACGAGATAATTTTCACACCCTCTTTCTCGTGAGGAATAATCGTTCCTTGTTCGAATTCAGCCTTGATTGACAGTCCTACCATTTGAGGAACATTAGGTCCGGTGATATCGGCATCCAGCAACCCTACACTTGTTCCCCGTTTTGCCAGAGCATAGGCAAGATTAACCGACAGGGTGGTCTTCCCTACTCCGCCTTTACCACTGAATACAACCACACGATTCTTGATTCGGGCCATTGCGTCCTTAATTTGCTGCTCCTGCCTTTCCAGTAGTTCCTTTTTCTCTTGTTGTGTCATTTGCTTTTCCTGCGCCATTCTCTTCTCCTAGCCGTAGTCTCTTTCTCCGAAGAGTTTCGTCCCTACCCTAACTATGTTTGCGCCTTCCTCGATCGCTATCTGATAGGTATTGCTCATTCCCATAGATAGATACCGCATCTTGGCATTGGGTAAGTTCTGAAGTTTATCAAACAGTCGTTTTGTTTCTCTAAAGTATGGCCTAGCCTTTTCTGGTTCGCCAGAGCGCGGTCCCATTGTCATTAATCCCTCTACTTTCAGATTTTTCATGCTGGCGAGTTTGTTGACTAACTCTTCTACTTCCTGTGGAAAGACCCCTGCTTTCTGCGATTCAAGACCGCTATTCACCTCCACTAGTACTGAGATGACCTTGCTTAATCTTGCACACTCCTTATCGAGCTTCACGGCCAGGCGGAGCGAATCAACCGTTTCTATCATGTCGAATATCTGTACGGCTTTCTTCGCCTTATTGCGTTGCAAGTAACCGATGAAGTGCCAGCTTACTTCTCTGCCAATTGCGGCATACGCTGCCTCGGCCTCCTGCAGGTAGTTTTCACCAATGATGGACACTCCGGCGTTGATTGCCCTTCTGATTTCATCAGCTGTTCGAGCCTTAGCTGCTGCAACCAATAGCACGCCTGGTGGAAGCCCAGCAAGAATCGCCTTCACGTTTTCTTCTATCACATCTTCCCTTTT
>JAUWOJ010000036.1 GCA_030612175.1 Candidatus Bipolaricaulota bacterium
GGCCTGTTCATCCAACCGATCAATTACGGGAATTATTGGGAGCCCAAACTTGATCGCGAACTCAAAATCACGCTCGTCATGAGCAGGCACAGCCATAATCGCACCGGTTCCATAGGACATCATCACGTAATCAGCGATCCACACCGGGATCTTCTCTTCATTGACAGGGTTGATTGCATACCCACCAGTAAAAACACCGGTCTTTTCTCGTTCGAGCGACTGTCGATCCTGCTCTGTCTTTGTACCTGCTTCCTTCCGATAGGCTTCCACCGTCTCACGCTGCTGTCGATCGGTTAGCCTATCCACAAGGGAATGCTCAGGCGCTAACACCATGAACGTTGCCCCCCACAGCGTATCGGGCCGTGTGGTAAACACAGCAATTTCATCCCCTTGTTCAGTATGAAAACAAACCCTTGCCCCCTCGCTTCTACCGATCCAGTTTGCCTGCATCTTCTTGACGTTCTCCGGCCAATCGGAAAGATTGTCCAGATCGTCAAGCAAACGATCGGCATACGCTGTAATCTTGAAGAACCATTGATCGAGCGTCTTCCTTTGCGCAGGAGTACCACAACGCTCACACAGTCCGCCCACAACCTGTTCGTTTGCCAAAACAGTACTACAACTAGGGCAGTAGTTGACTGATGCTCGTTTCTTGTAGGCAAGGCCGTGCTTATATAGCTTTAAGAACAGCCACTGAGTAAAACGATAATACTCAGGAAGGCAGGTTGTAACCTCACGATCCCAGTCGTATTCAATGCCCCACGCACGAAACTGTTCCTTGGCTTGTACAATGTTGGCCAGTGTCCACTCCCGTGGATGAATCCCTCTGTCAATCGCCGCGTTCTCCGCAGGAAGACCAAAAGCATCCCAACCCATTGGATTTAGCACATTGAACCCGCGCATCATGTAGAACCTGGTTATCACATCGCCAATGATGTAGTTTCGTCCATGACCTACGTGCAGGTAGCCAGATGGATAAGGGAACATATTCAGGTAGTAAAACTTGGGCTTTGTATCAGAGGTATGCGCGCGAAAAAAACCATTCTCACGCCAGAAATCGCGCCAGCGCTCCTCAATAATCCTGAAATCATACCGCCTCACCATAAAGTCAACTCTCCCAGCGCTAATCGCTCTGCTTGTTGCAGTAGCTCGTACACGTCTCTCTCTGTTGGCATTTCGCAGTAAAGACGCAGGACTGGCTCGGTTCCTGACGCCCGAAACAAGAGCCAACCTTTCTTGAATCTCAGCTTGACACCATCAAGGGTGTCAACCGAACGAACACTACGTCCTGCAAACTCTTCTGGTGGGTTCTCCCGCAATTTGGCCACTACTTGCTTTCGCCCTTCAACCTCAACATCATGGCGACGATAAACGTGCGGACCAAAAACAGTGAACATGTCTTCTACAACCTCGCTTATCGGCCGCCCACTACTCGCTGCAAGCTCTGCCAGAAGCATCGAACACAAAATGCCGTCTCGCTCGGGAATGTGCCCTTGTACCGCAATGCTGCCACTCTCCTCAGCAGCGATCAGAACATTATGCTTCAGTATCTGTTCACAGGCATATTTGAATCCGATGGGAACCTCGATCAGTTCCAAATTGTACTCTCTACACATATCCTGTGTCATGTCGGTGAGCGCGAACGACTTCACAACCGCACCTCGCCAGCCTCGTTCTTCCACCAGATAACGAAGAATAAGGGCAAAGGTGCGATGAGCATCAATAAACCCACCCTTCTCATCCATCGCCGAGATTCGGTCACCATCTCCATCCGTAGCTACCCCGATAAGAGGCATTCCTCGCTTGCGCATGGAGGCAATCACTGCTCTCAATGGAATGAGGTTCTTCTCAAGTGGCTCAGGCTTCTTGCCAGCAAATAGCACGTTCCGTCGCGCGCGAATATCTATGCACGGCACACCATATTCGGAAAGAAGTTGTCCCACATAACCTTGCCCTGACCCATACATAGAATCCACTACTACCCGCAGCGGGTGAGCAGTAAGCCGATCTTGGTCGATCAGGGTACGAATCTTGGCAAGCAGTGGCTGTTTCAACCCTATTTCCTCTATTTCTCCTTCTGATGAGCGTAGATGAGGAGCCTTGATCGGAAGAAGTCTCTCCACCTCACAGGTAACTTCATCAGGAGCGGAACCTCCATATTCTGCCTTATACTTGATCCCGTTATAGATCGCTGGGTTGTGACTGGCGGTGAACATGATCCCTGCCGCATAGGAGCCATCAACCACTGCGTATGAGAGAGCCGGAGTAGGCACCGGAGACTCACTTACGACCACCGGAATTCCATTCTTGTGCAAAACCCGGGCGAAGTAGTGGGCAAATTCATAGGATAGAAATCGCATATCGTAACCAACAACTACGCCACTTGTTGCCGGACGATATTCCGCACCCCAATCGCGATAGATAGCAAGTTCCTTACGGGCTGGTGATACAAGGAATTTCGCTACCGCTTGAGCAACGCGCGCAACATTGTCAAATGTAAAATCTTGCGCGATAATGGCACGCCAACCATCAGTTCCGAATCTTATTACTGGCTCATCTCTTTTGCCTTGCTGTCTTTGCACTCTCCTCTCCTAAACGCGACTTCATGCTAATCCTCTTCACATTATCGGGAAGAGAAAGATCGTTCCGTGAGATAATCTCCCGTAAGAGACTGTATGGAATGGAGAGCTCTACCCAGAGTGAATCGATGTCAACCACACCGTTTTTCACCGGTAAATGAGGAAGTGCTTTTTCTACCGCTTCCTTGTAACGTTGTAACATCTCCTCTCCATTGAGTTGTTCAGTAGCGATATTCAACGGTGTAGCTGACCTCCTTTTTTGCTCCGGCAGGGACATTTACTGAAAAACAAATTGTATCGGAATCCACCTTTTCATAGCCTTCCGATGAGGAAAGGATTTCCCAGGACGAACCTCCAGGGTGCTCAACGACGCTGATCAATACTGCTTCTTCCTTGTGATTGGCTAGGGTGATCAGATAGCTTCCCCGGTATGTGGACGAAGCAACCTGTTCTCTCGATACCTGAATCCTTTCACCTACAAGATCGAACGCGCTTCCTACTTCCAGACTGATTTGCTCGTCTACCGGTGTATCCATAATCCTGCTTTCGCCGATAAACAAGGTTGTGCCATCAGATTGCTGCTGGAAGATACGAGCCACACCTCCAGGAAGAGCGTTGCCAAGGCCGTTTGCCAAACTGTTTACAAATTCCAAAGCCACTTTTACGCCATCGTAGTAGGCGCCATCATAGGTATACGTCTTGTTCACACCGACCGATGCCGAAGCTGTATACGGAACGAGT
Source organism: Candidatus Bipolaricaulota bacterium (assembly GCA_030612175.1). GTDB lineage: Bacteria > Bipolaricaulota > Bipolaricaulia > UBA7950 > UBA9294 > JAUVYF01. The sequence continues at coordinate 3,321 of JAUWOJ010000036.1, forward strand.
TTCGAGCTTCCGTTGGCAACGCTAAGCTTACCAGGAACCTTATAAACATGATACTCAAATGCTGTTTCTCCGGTGAGCGATGTCTTCTGCACTGCTTCCAAGGCCATGGCACTACGTCCGTATCCTGTACTCTGTGGCTCTCTGTTTACCTCTCCAGCAACAAGCTTCACTGTCGCATCGGTAAAATCCCGGCCACAGCCATTGCTCACAGAAATCCACGCATCCAAGGCAAGACTTGTCTCGTCTTGGCTAAGAACTCCGATGTAACTCGCCTTCCAGCTGATTCCCTCTGTCAAGTAAAGCAGCTCGATCAACTTAACGCCGCCTTGCTGACAGCTTAGCGTCAGCTCGACATAAGGGCTAAGGGCAAGCTCATTCCCACTCTGAATCTCAATTCGTTCTGGATTCTTGATTAGATGAATCCTTTCATTTTCATCTCTTAGCGCGAGCCATTCGCCAACTGCGAGCAGCGTGCCATGGTAGAGTTTCCCTTCACTTTCTAGCTGTATCTGCTCACCAATCTGTGCGGTCAATATTCGCTCCGGTGGCGTGTAGTAAAAGGCCTGAGCCAGGATCTCACCATCAAGATCAACCTGAAGCGAAGAAGGAATAAGCCGACTTGGCACGTTATCCAGTCGCAGCTTTTCAGCATCTCCGCCTACTAGTAGAACTGTGCGAGACTCTTCAACACAGGCAATTCCTTCGGTATAAATAGTCAAGCTTTCCCCCGCAAACAAAGCAGTTGAAACTAGAACTAACCCAAGAAGAAGAATTACTTCGGCCAATACGATCCGCTTTATCATTTTTTCCTCCCTGTGTGGCAAGCTAATACATGCGTTCATAGTACTGCACTATCTCTATTGTTGTAAAGGAAAACACTGTGCTTCTTAGAGTATATGTAGTCCCTGGAGAATTCTTCCAAACGCTCCTTTCCTTGGCTTCACAAGCCAGGTGATTTGTGTTATAATAAAGTGTTTTGTTGTGGGATACTACGTGAGAAGTGTTCTGAGAGAATGGAATTCGTCACAGATCGGGGGGGGTGTTACCCACCCGATTCTCGTTGTTTGTTGAGATCTCTCTCTTACCCACAGTATTCAGGAGGAAGAGTGAAAACAACTAGTGCGACCGTAAACCTGAGAAAGAACGTAAGCGGTGCTGCACCTGCCAGGAACAAACGCGGGGAAGAAAAACCGCGGAAACGGTCAGACAACCCCATTCGCACGTATTTTGACGAGATTAGCCGTGTGCCACTCCTTAGCCGCGAAGACGAGGTACGCATCGCCAAGCGCATTGAGATGGGTAATAGACAAGCGAAGGAAGAGCTCGCTGAAGCAAACCTGCGATTGGTCGTATCCATCGCCAAAAAATACCGAGGCTGTGGCCTGCCATTTCTCGACCTAATCCAAGAAGGCAATTTAGGATTGATGAAGGCAATAGAGAAATTTGATTACAAAAGGGGCTACAAGTTCTCAACGTACGCCACTTGGTGGATTCGCCAAGCGATCTTGCGGGCGATCACGAACCGATCGCGAATGATCCGTGTGCCAACACACATCAATGAACTGATCCGCAAGATCTACCAACTAGAACGCAATCATCTTAAGAAGCACGGAGAGCCACCCACGCCAGAGGATCTGGCCAACGAATTGGACACTAGCGTGGAAAACGTCATAAAAGCAAAGAAAACGTCGCAAAACATGAATTCACTGGATATGCCAATCGGTTACGATGATGATGGCTCGGTCCTTGGAGACTTCATAGAAGACAACACTGCAACCTCTCCGGAAAAAGAGACGTTTCAACACCTCCTTATGCGGGAACTGCAATCTGCTCTGGGCGAGCGGCTGACTAACCGAGAGAGAAGAATTATCGAGCTACGCTACGGCCTTCACGATTATCAGCCTCGAACGCTCGATGAAGTAGGTGCCGAATTTGCGATTAGCAGAGAGCGTGTACGCCAGATACAAAAAGAGGCTCTGGCCAAACTGCAGGATTCCAACCTTAAACAACGACTCGAATGGTTCAAGCTCCTATCTGAAGACGTTTGAGCACGTTGTTTAGAGCAGCCATCTCTAAGTATTCAGCAAAACGAGATTTGTCTTGCCTTTTCACTATTTAATCTCTTTGCTGTACGAGCAGTTTTTGTTATTACAAACAAGCTTACCTTTCTTCTCTACAAGCACACCATGCCCACATGTGGGGCACGCCTTCACCGGTCGCTCAGACATTGCATACCGACAGCTAGGATAGTTGTCGCAGCCATAGAACGTTTGTCTGCGTTTCTGCGAGTATCGCTCAACCAGCATCCCTTTCTCACATGATGGACAGGAAACACCGGTAGGAATGGAAGTTGTTTTATTGCACTCAGGATTGGTACACCTTAGGTAGCGGCCATATCGACCACTTTTCGTCGTCATTGGTTCTCCACAAACTGGACAGGTCGCTTTAGTCTCCATTTCCTTCTCCACTTTTTCCAGAGACTCAGCGATGATCAATACTCCATCCTTATGGCGATAAGGAAGCTCTGCCGGAAGACTGCGCGTATTTCGGCACTCGGGGTAGTTCGAGCAACCGACAAAGTGTGAACCCTTCCAATACCGAAGCTCCATCGGTGACTTGCACTTGTCGCAAACGACATCGGTCATTACCCGGAACGGCTTACCCTCTTTGATGCGGGATTCAAGTCTTGTCAGCCGCTTTGAGAAAGGATCATAGAATTCCTGTAACGCATCAGCTCGTGAGAATTGTCCCTCTTCAATACGATCGAGATCTTTTTCCATCTGTGCAGTGAAGTGAGCCTCCACCGTTTCGGGAAAGTACTGCTTCAGAAATTCAGTGACTTCCTCTCCAAGAAGGGTTGGGTACAGGCTTCCATTCTTCTTGCGAACATAGTCACGTGTCTGAATAACCGATACTATTGTAGCATAAGTGCTTGGTCGCCCTCTTCCCTTCTTCTCCAATATGCTGATCAGCCCAGCCTCACTGTAACGACGCGGTGGCTCAGTGAATTTCTGTTGTAAATCCACTCGTTCTATCGCAAGGATTTGCCCCTCCCTCAACCAATTTGGGATCTTGCCATCGCTGTTTTTCTCTCGCGGATAAAGGGTAAGAAACCCATCAAATACAAGTGTGCTGCCGGTCGCCTCCAAAGTGTAGCGACCAGCCGTTATAGTAACCTTGCCTTGCTTGTAAAGGGCTTCTGACATCTGAGTGGAGAGAAAGCGCTTGTAGATCAGCGCATATAATTTGCGCTGGTCCGGTGAAAGCCAGGAAGCAATTTTCTCCGGCCCTAAGCTCACCGTAGTAGGACGGATTGCCTCGTGAGCATCTTGAGAACGTTTCTTGTTCCTGTAGTGACGAGTCTTGGCCGATAAGTAGTCTTTCCCGTATCGCTCGGCAATCAACTGGCGCGCTTCCTTCACCGCGCTGCCCGACATGCGAACCGAGTCAGTGCGCATATAGGTGATTAGTCCCACATCTCCCTGAGGAAGCCTAACTCCTTCATACAATTGCTGAGCAATGCTCATTGTACGTTTAGGCGCAAAACCAAGAGATGACGAAGCGGCTCGCTGCAGGGAGCTAGTAATAAACGGAGGAGGAGGTTGTCGAAGCCGGGTGTCTTGCACAATGCTTTTGACAACAGCTTCTTCGCCCTGTAGTTCTTTCAGGGTCTTATTTGCCTCTGTCTCACTACTTGCAACGAATTTCTTACCGTTCTTCTTGGTCAGAGACGCGGTAAATGCTTCTTCCCCCCTTAGACATACGTAGATTTCCCAGTACTCCTCACGGACAAATAAAGCAATCTCTGCTTCCCGGTCGCACAAGAAACGAAGCGCAACCGACTGCACTCGCCCAGCAGAAAGCCCTCCAAATTGGCTTCCTGCAATTGCCCGCGAAAGAAGAGGGCTCACTTGATACCCAACCAACCGATCGAGGATGCGACGTGTCCGCTGTGCCTCAACTTTATTGACATTGATTCTCGACGGCTTAGATAACGCCTTAAGGATTACCGGCTTTGTAATCTCGTTGAAAACCGGTCGTAGAAACGCATCATCGTCCTTCACTACCCGTTTCAGAATAGTATATAGATCATAGGCAATCGCCTCTCCCTCTCGGTCGTTATCAGTCGCAAGGTAGATCTGTCTAGCCTTCTTGGCTGCTTGTCGCAGCTTTGTAACTTGCTTCGTACGTTTGGTCTCAAATTTGGGAGTAAATTCGTTTTCTACATCCACCCCCAACTCCTTTTTTGGTAAGTCACGCACATGACCCTGAGAAGAAAGCACCACATATGGACTTCCAAGGTACTTACCTATCGTACGTGCCTTGGTTGGGGATTCAACAATCACAAGTCTTGTCAATTCTAAGAGCTCCTTTCTTGAATCTTTAGCCACAATCCACACAGCAACAGAACCTTTAACGGAATGCAACACCAAGACACTAGTGTAACAGAGAATTCACTTCATGCAAACCGTCGTCACGCGCATCTGGTATATCAGAAGTGCTTTTCCTGCCCTAGTTAGCTAAAATTACTCGGTAAGGAGAAGGAATGCCACACATCATTTTAGAAGGTCTACCGACAGCGGGAAAAACCGAGACAATACAAATGCTTGCCCGTTTCTACCCGGAACAAATCGAGGTTTTTCCCGAACTCGTCAAACAGGTAGCGGCTAAAGAGAAAATCGACATCTTATCTGAACGAGAGAGACTCACCGAGGCAATCATTGCCGAGCTTCCTTATCGCCGCGCACAACTGGAAAGCGTCGCGCAACAAGGCAAAATGTGCCTGGAAGAGTCGCATATGGGCGTTCACCTCGCCTATTCAAAGGCGCTTAACGATAGGTCATTCATCAATGCCTACGGTAAAGTTGAGCTATCCCTGTCCCGACCAAACTTATACCTACGGTTGGCAATTCCAATAGATGTCTCTATACGGCGGCAGAAAGCACGCAAAACACCGCAATTCGAGGTGGACAGACCCACGCTCAAGCAAATGCTTGTACACCTGCAAGAATGGCACATCGCTCAGGGCAGCAATCTACGCATAGTAAATGCGGATTCTTCACCATCAACCCTCCTTGCCCAAGTAGAAGCAATCCTTCCGCTCCGGTATACAAGAAAGGGCCCAACTACAAAGAACACATTTGGCACTCTTCTTCTCCTGGGTCGTCCTGCCAGTGGAAAGAGCGAGTTCATCGACTTTATGAACAAATGCTCAGTTGAACGCCGAGCTAAACGCTATCATATCTCTCCATTTCGCGTCATCGATGATTTCCCTATTCTGTGGGAAAAGTGCGAAGAGGACAATCTATGGGAAGACCTCGGACGAAAGCGACTTTACTCTCAGCCAATAAAGGGAAATTACTATGTTACAGACGATGGCCTGTGGTCATTTCTGATCGGCAAGATCAACCAGCAGGCAAGACCACTACTCAGCAGAACTACGTCATCTAATGAAACCATTATCATCGAGCTCTCTCGTGGCAAAGCGCACGGCTACTCTGAGGCCTTGGGTTACCTTTCGCCAGAAGTTCTTTCTCGTGCAGCCATCCTTTATGTACAGGTATCATTCAATGAATCCTGGCGCAGAAACATTGCTCGCTACAATGAGAAGAAATCCGGCGGAATCCTCACTCATTCCGTCCCCTGCGAAGAAATGAAACGCACATACAGAGAGGATGATTGGCCTGATATTGCCCAGGCTCCGTGCGGAATGCTCACAGTGAACGGAATAACAATTCCCTACGTCACAATGAGCAATGAACCAGAGCTCACTGACGTAGATGCGCTCGACTCCCGTTACCACAAAGCACTGGACCAATTGTATGCCCTGTATTCGCGGAGATCATAATTGTGTGTGTGAATAGGACTATTCACACAAGAAAAGGGGGACCAATCTATGTGCGGAATCTTTGGAATTGTTACTAGTAACGAACAACCATTGGGGAATATCTTGCTTGACGCGGGTCGGCGGCTTGCCTATCGAGGCTATGATTCCATCGGCTGTGCAACCATCGATAGAGAAGGCCAAATTGACCTAAGGAAAGATGCTGGCAAGATTGATGAAGTGAACAAACGATTGAGATTTGACACAATGAAAGGGCAGCGAGGTATCGTGCAGTTGCGCTGGGCTACTTTTGGCTCTCCCTCACAAGTAAACGCCCAACCTCACCTTGACTCGAAAGCCAACTTAGTTGGCGCTCACAACGGAAACATAGTCAATAACGTTTCCTTGCGTGAGGAGTTCATCGCGGAAGGCATGGTGGTTCGTGGAACCAATGATGGAGAAAGTTGTGTGCATGCCGTAGAACGCTACATCAATCAAGGCTATAACATGATCGAAGCAATTCGGAAAGCGGCGGAAGACTTAGAAGGAGACTATGCATTTGTAATTGCTTCAAGGAATGAAGAAAATACGAGTGGGCACCGTCCTCTGTACGCAATCAAGAATGGCTCTGGCCTTGTTGTGGGAATTGCCCACCAAGCCACTTGCGTTTCTTCCGATCTTCCTTCTATCCTGCCTCTAACGGACAAGATCTTACGACTACAGGATGGAGAGATGGTCACCCTATGGCCTGACCGAGTAGAGATCCGCCAGGTATCCACCGGAGAACTGGTCCACCGAATCCCGGAGAGATTCACAATAGGGATGGAAGTAGCCCAGAAAGGCGGTTATGTTCACTTCATGGAGAAGGAGATTCACGAACAGCCGT
>JAUWOJ010000094.1 GCA_030612175.1 Candidatus Bipolaricaulota bacterium
AGATCGCAAAGAAAAACAGGAATAAGGTTAAGAACAAAGGCTACTTGCTGTCAAAGACAAAGACATTTAACCGCAGAGGACGCCGGGAAAGACAGTCGGCAGTCGGCGGTCACGAGCCGGGAGTCGAGAAACCGTGAAAGACAAAGAAGAAGAGGCGATAGCGGATTGCGAATTGCGGAATGCGGATTGGGAAGACCGATGGACAAACAACGAAGAGGCAGAGAGACTGCTAGGGTGCGGAGGAGCAGGGGCGTAGAGGAAACCGAAAAAGAAAGTTATCAGTGATCAGTTTTTAGACTGTTTGTAGCGTCGGAACCTGTGTCCGACGTTAATGACAACAGAGCAAGAATTACGTAGATGATTCATGATGAAGCACAACGTCGCACATAAAGTACGACGCTACACAAGAATACGTAAGACCGTTTGTAGCGTCGGGTCTTCGCTTGCCCCGTGCAAGCCGATTGCCCTGGGGTGCCCGCCGTTAGAGGCTGTTCCTGGCTTCCCCCAACGCACTCAACGAACTCAACTAATCAACTATTTAACTCGCCTTTGCCTTTCACTCATCACCCAGCACCGTTTTTCGGCTCCCGACTGCCGGCTCCCGACTGCTTTATGCCTCGAATATGCCTTACTCTGGGTCCTCTGCGGCTAACTGCTTTTCACTGCGATATTAGCCGGTGATGGTGTGTGAGAAAGCACGCGAGCGAGCAATCACTTGAGCCAGGGCACGAGGATCGTGCTTCATAGTCAGTTTGCCCTCTAATTCTACTGTTTCCAGAAGGTTGGCACGGATCACGCGTATTCCGTACTTGTTTTTCTCGTCAATTACATCTTCTATCGGCTCAGCTGATTGCTGGCGATAGTTTGTGAGAAGATCTCCTTCTGGCATCGACGTATTGACGATTATGCCGTCAAACTTACTCAAATCCACATACTCAGCAAGGGTATCCAGGTGATCCATTAGGGTAAATCCTTCTGTTTCCCCGGGTTGGGTCATCAAATTGGCCACATATAGCTTTTCCGCTGCTGCCTGCTCAACAGCTTCTGCTATTCCATCGACTAGCAGGTTAGGGATGATGCTGGTAAACAGGCTTCCTGGACCAAGAAGGATTAGATCGGCCTGGTTTATCGCTTCTATCGCTCGTTGGTATGGGTGGACCTCTGCGGCAGAGAGGGTCATTCGCTTGATTGGGCGTGGATCGGCAGTGATGCGAGTTTCACCTTCTACCCATTTGTCGTCTTCCATTTGAGCTTGGAGATGCGTTTTAGTAAGGGTAGCAGGGAGAACCTTTCCACGAATATTCAAGATGTTGCTCATTTCTTCGATTGCCCGGTCGAATCCACCGGTTGCTTGCTCCATTCCCACCAATAAGAGATTGCCCAAGGAATGTCCGGCAAGATCGCTCGTTTCGGCGCGGAATCGGTGCTGGAACAACCGCGCCATACGCTGTTCGTTTTCAGCAAGGGCGATGACACAGTTGCGCACGTCTCCAGGTGGGAGCACGTCCAGTTCAGCGCGCAAACGACCAGAGCTCCCCCCATCGTCCATTACTGCCACGATTGCCGTGATGTTTGAGGTTGTCTCTTTGAGCCCCCGCAATAACGTGGATAATCCTGTCCCTCCTCCCATAGCGACAACCCGAGGCCCGCGCTCTAGTATCCGCGTGCGGTAGATTAGGTCTGATGCCTTTCCGTCACGTTTTGGAGCCACTGCAGAGATGATAGACTTTACAAGGCGACTCACACCAACGGCGAACGCTGCGCTGCCAAGTAAGAGAAAAAGACCAACCAAGACGTAGTTAGCCGGTGCTTGTCGCGGGAACAGGTAGTAGATTTGGCCAATTTGCTCTTTGCCTATGACTACCAGCAACCCGATGACGAATAGCGCCATCCCAAGGAGGGACAGTAGTACCCAACGCTTTACTCGCATCCCGGGATAAAGCCAGCGTAAACTTCCGCGCACGTATATCTTCAATTTCTGTCCTCTGTTAACAGCAGAACATTTCCTTTATCAACAATCTGCTCCAGAGAAGCCTTCAGCTCTTCACACGGATTGACCCGGTATTCTTTTCCTGTAATCACTTCAATGTTTCCGCTCTCATCCTGAATGTCGAATATGAGGGGGCTTTGTCCGACATGCAGCTTTAGAATGTCGGAGATCTTGTCTAGCCTTTTCTGGGTGATCTTGTCGTCTGTTAGGGTGATCACCAGAGAGACCTGTCTTTTTTCTGTGATTTCATCAAGCGGGAAGACTCTTTCCGCTATCAGGTTTATCTGTCCATTTCTCTTACCTGTGCTAAGACAAAGGCCTATGAGCTGATCCTCGTTAAGCAATGCCGGATCGGATTCTAGCAACTTAGGAAAGACCGTAATCTCTGCCTCTGTGATCCCATCTTCCAGCGAGAGGAAGGCCATTTGCCCGCCATTTTTTGTTGGGATTTTTCGCAGTCTCTTTACCCTTCCACCCACAGTAACCTGGTCTCCTTGCTTGATTGATGAGAGTTGGGCCAGGGGTGTATAGTAATTAGATAGAACTTCTCGGTGGTCATCGAGTGGATGAGCACTAACGTAGAGGCCAAGTAGCTCTCGCTCGAAGCCCAAGCGTTCTTGTTGTGAGAACTCCTCTTGGGAGGTCTCGGTCTCGGGTTCTGTGCTGTTGTCAAAGAACGATTGCTGCCCACTTTGTCGTTCACGCCGGGCAATCTGCATTAGCTCTAGTCCCTCTGGAAGGAAGAGTAACAATCCCTTGCGGGTTGTTCCGAAGCTGTCAAAAGTTCCCGCTTTGATCAGTGCTTCTAGTGTTTCCCTGTCAATGTTTTCTCCACCAATATGACGACAGAAGTCGGAGAACGACCTGAATCCATTTCCCCTAACAGCAAGGATAGACGCGATTGCTCCGCTACCAACATGTTTGATCGCTGTTAGCCCAAAACGGATTCGCTCTTTGCCTATGGGGGTAAAGTCACTCTTACTTTCGTTGATATCGGGAGGGAGGACATCGATCCCCATCTCGCGGCACCTACCGATGTACTCAGCAACCTTGTCCAAGTTTCCCTGCGTGCTGGTGAGTAGGCTTGCCATGAAATGGGTAGGGTAATGGGTTTTTAGGTAAGCAGTCCAGTAAGAGATGAATGCGTAGGCAGTTGCGTGTGATTTGTTGAATCCGTAGCGAGAGAACTTCTCCATATCGCTGAAACTCTGTGTTGCCAGTTCTCTAGAGATTCCGTTTGTTAGGCAGCCGCTGATGAACTTATCCTTCAGGCCTTTCATCATAGTCTTGTTCTTCTTTCCCATTGCCTTTCTCAAGATATCTGCCTCTGAAAGGGAAAAACCAGCCAGTTTTTGAGCCATTAGCATTATCTGGTCCTGGTAAATTGGGAGGCC
>JAUWOJ010000097.1 GCA_030612175.1 Candidatus Bipolaricaulota bacterium
TGCAAGTGGATTCTCCACCAAACGTTTCAGCGCTCGCTCCAGCGGCCGCGCACCATAATGGGGGTTGTATCCCTCTTTGACAAGGACTCTTCTCGCTTCATCAGTGAGAGTGAGTGTAATCTGTTGCTCAAGAAGACGTTCACTTAACTTGGCGATTTTGAGATCAACGATCTTCAGAATGTCCTCTTCCGAAAGCGAGTGGAAAATAACAATTTCATCAATTCGGTTTAGAAACTCTGGGCGGAACGTACGTTTCAGGTCCTCCTGAATCCGTTCGTGGATCCCCTCTTCTGCCTCGTCAGTTGTAAAGTGCTCACTCCCTACATTGGAAGTCATGATGATGATCGTGTGCCGGAAATCGACGGTATGACCATGTCCATCAGTCAGCCTCCCTTCATCCAGAAGCTGCAGGAGAATATTTATTACTTGCGGATGTGCCTTTTCCACCTCATCAAACAGAACTACCTGATAAGGACGCCGTCTGACTGCTTCCGTAAGCTGACCGCCCTCTTCGTATCCCACATAGCCAGGGGGAGAACCAATCAAACGCGCAACAGCGTGGCGCTCCATGTACTCGGACATGTCAATCCTAAGAAGCGCACTTTCGCTGTCAAACAGGAAAGCGGCGAGTGCTTTAGCAAGCTCCGTTTTTCCTACTCCCGTTGGCCCAAGAAAGAAGAATGTACCGATCGGCCGATGAGGATCTGCAAACCCGGCACGTGAACGCCTTACCGCTTCTGCAATGACACGCACACCTTCTTCTTGATCAATGACACGCTCATGAAGAAGCTCCTCCATGTTGATAAGCCGCGTTCTTTCTTGCGCCAGCATTCGGCTGACGGGGATACCAGTCCACTGAGAAACTACCGCTGCAATCTGTTCTTCAGTTACATCATCTTTGCTTCCTTCCACTCGTAGCCCGCTGGCAGCCTCATCAACAAGATCGATCGCCTTGTCCGGGAGAAAGCGTTCGGCGATGTAGCGCTCGGAGAGTTTTGCCGCCGCATAAAGCGCATCATCCTTGATTCTCACATGGTGATGCTCTTCCAGCTTCCCTCGTAAGCCTTTTAAGATCTCTACGGTCTCTTCCGGGGTAGACTCGCGCACAAACACCTTTTGAACGCGTCGCTCAAGGGCAGAATCCCGCTCAATGTGTTCACGATATTCATCAAGGGTAGTTGCTCCAATCAGTTGAAACTTCCCACGTGATAGCGGCTCTTTCAGCATGTTGGAAGCATCGATTGCTCCTTCAGCCGCCCCAGCTCCGACTATGGTGTGCAGCTCATCTATGAATACTATTGTTTTTCCCGCAGAAGCCTCAATGTCCTTGATTACTGCTTTTAACCGATCTTCGAACTCACCACGAAACTTGGATCCCGCAACCATCGCAGCAATGTCTAAGCTAACTATCTCCTTTCCATGCAAGGTGTCAGGAACTTCTCCCGCGACGATTTTTTGAGCCAAGCCCTCAACAATTGCTGTCTTGCCAACGCCTGGCTCGCCAATGAGAACAGGGTTGTTCTTGCGACGGCGAGAAAGAATCTGTTCCATGCGACGGACCTCCTCCTCGCGCCCGATCACCGGGTCTAGCTCGCCGCGGCTGGCCATTTCTGTGAGGTTCGTGGAGTACTTCTTTAGGATCTGATATCGTTCCTCCGATGACTGATCTGTTATCCGCTGTTCTCCTCGCACGCCGCGCAGCGCAGAGTAAACTGACTCTGCGCTAATCTGATGCCGATCTAATACGCGCCTTAGATCTCGATTGGTTGTCCGACTAATCGACAGGAGAAGGTGATCTACTCCAACGTATTCATCATGTAAGCGCTCGGCCTCCATCTGCGCTCCGGCGACAACCGCATCCAAACGAGGCGTGATATATATCTGCGTGCCAGCAGGACCAGAAATAGACGGTTTACCTTTTAACAGAAGATCAAGATCCTTCGCCAATCCAACTAGATTAACCCCCATCTCCTGCAAGATATCTCGCCCAACTCCCTCTTTGCTGACCAGCACGTTGAAGATGTGTTCTACATCAAGTTGATTATGTTTGTAGCGAGTTAGCAAGTCTTGTGCGTCATGAAACAGTTCCTGTGCTCCTTGTGTTAACTTATCGAATCTAATCATCACGCTCACCTCCAAGTTAGCAGTCTCATGTCTTAACTGCTAATTATAGATTGAGGGAATGACTAAATCAAGGTCATCCTTACGGGTAAAAGAGGACGAGTACAGGTTTCCGCTGTAGGCGCGCCATAAGCTCTGAGCCAATGATTCGCTCATAATGCCTTGTAGATTGTGATGAAAGCGAAGGCAATAACTAGTGTCGTGAGCCCAATTTCTAACCATGTGGGCTTAGCCTTTAATGACACCCTGCTTCCAATTCCTACGCCAATCATCGACCCTATAAGCATGAACATTGCCGGCAGCCAGACTATATCGCCGCGACGCCAGTAAATAACTACGCCGGCCATAGCTGTAAAGATGGTTACAAATAGTGATGTGGCAATTGCCTTGTGAATATCGAGTTTCATGGCTCTCAAGAAAGGCGGAAACAGACAGCCACCACTTCCGCCACGCATACCAACTATCAGGCTTAGAGCTAATGAGCCAGCAATGATGTTCCTTGGGCCTGGGCTTATCTTGCGGGCAAGCGCTGGAGCTAGTCTCTCAAGGTAGATTCCGATCACGCTCATGACCGATACAGCAACGAAAATAACTGCTAAGCCCAACATTGAGATCAGTCCGGCAAAAAGGGCACCCATTACTGAGCCCAAAGTCCCGCCAATTATCATGTATACGGCGACTTTCTTGTTGATATTCCTTCTCTGGCTTACTGCTCCTATCGATGACGAGAGGGGTATAATCAATAGATTAATCGCGAAGGCATTCAGTAAAGGCAGCCCGATCAGACTAAGCAAGGGTATCCTG
>JAUWOJ010000004.1 GCA_030612175.1 Candidatus Bipolaricaulota bacterium
GGTTTTCGCAGTTCACCCGCCCGCTCCCATGCTTTGCATAAGGCGTCTTGGGTTAAAGGCGCAGCGACCTCGCGGCGGTACCACGCGCTTGAACGCGCATCGTCAATTGGCAGGATCACCTTGGATGCGACTCGTCCTGCCTTAAGGGCAAGCTCGGCATTGAATGTTTCACCGATCAGCACCTTTTCTGCCTCCGGAGCACATAGAACGGTTGGTCCTACTGACCCATACACTAGTCGGCAATCGACAACGCGTTGTTTGTCACGAACAATCACCGTGGCAACACTGATCTTGGCAAGATCAGCGCGCACCCGTGACAATTTCAGGAACGCACTTCCTGTATTTGGGTTCGCGATAGGAAGCCGCACAGCGGTGAGGATTTCCCCTTCCCTTAGCTTAACTTCCCCCGGCCCAAGCAGGAATTTAGCAATCGGTAAGACCCGCTCTCCGTGTGGGCCAGCCAGCACTACTTCCGAGTCGAACGCCATCAGTGCTGGAGCCGTGTCCGAGGCTGGGGACCCATTGCAGAGGTTCCCGCCGATCGTTCCCATTATCTGGATCTGCGTGGAGCCAAAGGAAGCACAAGCTTCGGCAAGAGCGGTGTAAGTCTCTTGTATTTGTGGCGCGGTGCTGAGCTGACGAATAGTGGTGAGAGCGCCGATCAGAAATGCCTCGTCCTTATTATTCATCCCTTTGAGTTCAGGCAGGTTGGCGATATTAATAACGCATCGTGGCGCCCTTTGCTCCATCTTCATCCATACGAGGAGATTGGTGCCTCCGGCAAGCACCTCGGCGTCTCTGCCAGACTCTTGCAAGAGCCCAATCGCTTCTTTGAGCGTTGCTGGCTGCACGTACTCGAACCTGTGCATAAGGAGGTGTGTATTGGTCATATTGTATCTACTTTCACTCATGTATGCGTTCCTTCTTTTTCAAGGCGATAAGAACTTTCTCCGGCGTGATTGGCAGCTCATAGAACCTAATGCCAATAGCGTTGTGGATTGCATTGGCATAAGCTGCAGCAACCGGATTTATCGCCGCCTCACCAATCCCCTTGGCCCCAAATGGGCCGCTCGGCTCGTAGGTATGCGCAAAGCCAGCAGTAAAAGCATCGATATGTGGAGTCTCACTAATTCCAGAGGTCTTGCTATCGATCCAGTAGCCGCCTGAGACGAGCTGTCCATCCGTGCTCCAAGCATTGCTCTCGTATAGGGCGTAGCCCGCGCCCTTGGAGAGAGCACCCTCTAACTGACCAATCGCCATCGCTGGACAGATCACGGTGCCACAGTCACTTCCCATAACTGCCTTTACTGTGTGCACTAGGCCGGTCCATGTATCGACCTTGACTTCCACAAACACGGTCACATAAGCAGGAGGACAGTTAAGTGGTCTGTAGCTCTCCACTGCGGCAATCGTCTTCCAGCTTTCACTCCAGCAGCGAGTGGCAAGTTCTGACAGTGTCATTGTTCGATCCGGTATCGAAGGAGTATAGACAACACCCTGCCCAAGCTCCTCATCGAGTTTCAAGCTAAGTGTGTGTGCTTGCATATTGAGGTAGTGTGCCGCCGTTGTGAGGATTTCTTCACGTAGCGTTGTTGCAGCCTTGAGAGCCGCTCCACCTCCGGCGTATACCCCGCGGGTGGCGTGAGTGACACAATCGTAGACAGTGGAACAAGTCTCGGCCGGGGCCATGTTCACCTTGTCTAGCGGCACGCAAAGCGCCTCGCTGACGATTCTGTTGAGAGCCTCCAACGTTCCTCCGCCGTGGTCCATCAGGGCAGTGATAACATCTACCGAACCGTCGACGTTTAGCTTGACCATCGCCCCGGAGAAGTCAATGACGTCTCCGGGCTGTGGCGCGCCGGCGCTAGAGGTATGGAATCCTCGCCCTAATCCGATACCGGACCGGAAGCGGCCTGTCCCTGAGCCAGATTTTGGGCGGTTACTCCATCCAATGGCTTCTGCTCCTCTATGAAGGAGTTCGGGTACTCCATCGCTCTCAACGATCGAGCGAACGAGTGGGCCCTGTCCCCAGAAGGTGTCTCCCAATCCTACGTAGTTCTTCAATCGTAGCTCAAGCGAATCGATGTCGAGCTTTTCAGCGAGTTCCTCGATCAGCGATTCGGTGGCGAATGTCACCTGCGGATTGCCGAATCCCTGCATTGCGCAAGAAGGGGCTTTGTTTGTATACACAGCGGTTCCATGGTAGCGCACGTTGGGGATTTTGTACAGGGAGACGAGCCAACCGACAGTGACTCCTAGAAACGAGTATGCTTGAATGTTATGTGCTCCAATATCGACGATCGCCTCCATCTTCGCGCCGGTTAGTGTGCCATCCTTCTTTGCCGCCAATTGTAGGTGGATTTGCTCGCCGTAACGGGTATGGTCATGCGCATCTTCCTCTCGCGTTAACGTTAGCTTGACCGGCCGATGTGCCTTTAGGGCCAGCGCAGCACAGATCGGGATCGGCGGGTTCATCTGGATGCTTGATCCGAAGGTTCCGCCGATGGGCACACGCTTGACGTTTACCTTAGAGAGTGGTATGTCAAAGATTTGCCCAAGTAGGATTCGCACATTGTGAATCGACTGAGTTGTTGGCCATACAGTAAGTCCACCATTTGGCTCGGGGCGGCAGACGGCTGATTTCGTCTCCATCTGTGCGTGATAGACCTTGCTTAGATTGAACGTTCCCTCAACAACAATGTCTGCCTCTGCAAACGCCCGGTCAACATCTCCTTGTTCAATACTTCGATCACAGGCGATGTTGCGCTCAATTTCTATCTCGTTTTCGCCCCACAGGACTGTGTTGTAGATTGAGACAGCGCCTGGTTTCATTGCTTTGATTGGGTCGGTGAGCACAGGTAAAACGTCGTACTCAACCTTGATTGCACGCGCCGCTTTTTCCGCCAGCTCTTCTGTCTCCGCGGCGACGGCGGCAACTGCTTCTCCCATCCGCCGTACCTTATCGGCAAGTACGTAGTGATCCTTGTGCAGAACCGAAGGAATGGTGATGATACGCTCGTTATAGCGCACGCTGGGGATGTCACTGAATGTAATCACAACTGCGCCCATCGCCTCAGCCGCGGTTGCATCGACGCGTTTGACGCGAGCATGAGCATAGGGGCTGGCAAGGACGCGTCCATGAAGCATGTGGGGCAAGGTGATGTCAACTGTGTAACGTTCTTGTCCAGTGACGCGTGCAATCCCATCCTTGCGGAGGTTTGCTTTTCCTACAGTATCAAAGTTTCTTATCTTCCACCATCCTTATTCGGTGGACGATCTTCTACCTCTTGCCGGACTAAGCAGTTCTATTCTACTTAGCTTAGCTGCTTGGTAATCGCGCTGTTCTCCAGTCTGATTTTTCTATTCTACTCTGTCCAATATTCCCGAGCAACAATATACACGCCCTATTACCGAGAGGAGGGTTGTGAATGGGCATTTGGAACAGACGCTATCGCGGTCGGGTAAATCAACGAGTGAGTCATTATTACAGAAGACTCTCCGGCTAGAGACTGTAGTAAAGTGAAAATTCGTATGGATGTGGACGCCTGCGAACCTGGCTCAGTTCGTCCCTCTTTGCCTTGATCCAGTGAGCAATCTGTTCGGCGCTGAATACTCCGCCTGCCGTAAGATAGTCATGATCTTCTTCTAGGGCGGACAGGGCGGCAGCAAGACTGGCAGGAACTTGCTCTATCTTGCTTGTCTCTGCGGTTGAGAGATCATAAAGATCTTGGTTATAGGGCCCAAATCCAAGCTTCTCCGCATTTAGGTTGTTTTTGATCCCATCGATGCCAGCCATCAGCATGCCGGCATATGCAAGGTAAGGATTGCATGTAGCGTCCACTGTTCTTAGCTCGATTCTTCGCTGCTGTGGTGTTGCATAACTAGGAATACGAATTGCAGCGGAACGATTTCCTTCGCCGAAGGCCAATGAAATCGGTGCTTCATGTCCAGGGACAAGGCGACAGTAGGAGTTCGTTGAGGGATTGGTTAGTCCCGACAAGCCACGCCCGTGTGAAAGGATTCCCCCTATGTAGAGTAGACCTAATTCGGAGAGCCCTCCATCCTTGTCGAAAATGCTTTTTCCTTTGTTTGCCAGATACTGATGAACATGCATACCGTTACCATTTTCACCAAGAATTGGTTTGGGCATGAATGTAGCGGTCAATCCGAATTCCACTGCTACATTTCGAGTGGTGTTCTTGACAATAAGTGTGGTATCGGCCATTCTTAGCAGGCCGTCAAACCCCAACTCTATTTCCAGTTGCCCCAGAGAGCCTACCTCATGATGATGGTACTTAACAGATACTCCTGTTCTTTCCAGTCGCCTACAGATCTCATTGCGTAGGGCGAATAGTTGATCTTCGGGGGGACAGATATGATAGAAAGAGCGCTCAGTGTGCTTGTTCATTGGACTGAGCGTATAGAATGCCTCGCTAGCCTCGCTACCGTAGTCGGCTTCAGAGAAAACATAGAACTCGAATTCCGCGCTCATCATTACAGCTTCGGCGATACCTTCAGAGATGAGAAACTGCTCGGCCCGTCTGGCAACTGCACGAGGATCGCCAATAAATGGGCCTTTTCCCTCCGCAAGGTGAATGTCACATATCAGAGAAAGGACCTTTTCCCCGCCATAGCAGACGACAGTAGCTGTGTTGAGATCTGGGCGCAGGATCATGTCGCTTCCTTCTACATTCGTGTAGCCGAAGTTTGAGCCGTCGAACGGAATACCGTTGTCGATTACGTGTTGAGTGAATCTACTGGTTGGGATGGTAATATGTCGCCAGCAACCGACCAAGTCTATAGCCTTGAAGTCGATGAAGTCGATGTCCTCTTGTGTCACCAGTTCTTCCAGAGAAGAGAAGCTAAACACTTGTTACCTCCTTGCATTCTCACTTGTCCGACTGCCAGTCCTCTCAATCAGCAATGCCTATAGGTTGCGAAATAGAAGTTTCAGTACTCTCCTACCATGAATCTTTTGCTGCAAAGTTACTTGACAAGCGATCGGATATCAAGCCCTAACATGCGGGGTAGAGGCATACCTACCGTTTTTCGCAAGCTTCTCTTTGCAGCACATTACGAGGGCGTGTTCTCTAATGCGGGTAGATGCTTGGCAGGACAGACATCTCTGAAGTAGAATGAAGCTATGACAAAGGGAACAAAGGATATCTTGCAGTTGATCAGAAAAGCTTCCCTTTCGGAGAAGAGGAAGCAGGTCGCGAAATACATCTTGGATAACTGTACAGAGGCGGCCTTTCTCACAGCTGCCGAGCTTGCTCGACGTTCCTCTGTCAGTGAGCCAACTGTGATTCGACTTGCCGCTGCCCTTGGTTACAGTGGATTTCCAGCAATGCGAAATGCGTTACAGGATAGGGTACAGGGCAAACTTAACACACTTAACCGTCTTACGGAAAGCCATCGCTTGAAGTCAAGTAAGAGTCCGGCTATTCGATCTCTACTGACCGATATGAAGAACCTGGAGGAGACGCTGCATTCTCTTGACGTAAGGACACTGAACGACGTTGTTGACAAGCTTGTCAACGCAGACAAAGTCATAATTATCGGCTATAAGATGTCGAGATCATTGGCGCAGTTCCTTCAAATGGCCCTGAAAAAGACCGTTGACAATACAGTAGCAGTTACAACGGGGAGCGGGTTATTTGAGGAAGAATTGGTTGTTGCAACGCCGAGCTCTGTGGTCATCGCCATTTCCTTTCCTCGCTATACCAACATGGTTGTTCGGCATCTTTGTATGGCAAGAAAGAGGCACCTTACAACCGTTGCTATTACGGATTCGGAGCTTTCTCCACTGGTTGAGTGTGCCAAGTATCGGCTTCTAGCCCGATGCAGTCTTGTGTCGTATGTCGATTCATTTGCTGCAGCAATGTCTTTGTTATGCGCTATTGCCACCGGGGTAAGTATCAAAGGAGAGAGCACCACGCGCCCTCGCCTGGAAGAGCTGGAAGCATTGTGGGAGGAAAGCGCAGTTTTCTTCTAAGGTTTCCCTCGATCAAGATCAACTAATCACGGAGAGTGTATGTCAATGCTTGATGGCAGAAAGATCCCAAGCGTAACTATGTCAGAAACACTACTACTACCCTCTCATGCCACGCTAACCATCGATCAGGAGCGGGTGTTTCGTTACCTGGAGTATGGCGGTGCTTCTCCGTCCAAGCTCGTCCTGAAGAAGCTTAGCCAACTGATCCCTAAGGCACGCGAGATGGCCCAACCACAGGCTCTTAGTAGGATTTGCAGCGTGGGAAAAGCAGTGGACCTGCAAAAGAATGATCTCCCTAAACCTATTCAGCGCGCAAAGTTGCTGGCCTTCGGCCTGTGTACAATAGGTTCCATCATTGAAGAAGAAGCAAAGCGGCTGCGCGATAACGGGGAATGGATAGATTGGATGATTCTCAACGCGCTTGGGTCAGCAGCTGTATCCGAACTATGTGAACGGTTGGGAAAACGGATTTTTGATTGGGCTGCTGCGCAAGGATTGAACGCAAGCCGTGGGTTTGAGCCAGGTTCTGGAGCCGGGCATTGGCCGCTTGAGAGGCAGCGGATAGTATTCGCCAATTTGCCAGCAGAGGAAATAGGAGTTTCCCTTAGTCCTCAATTATCAATGTGGCCAGCGAAGACACTGTCGTTCTTGATGGGAGTTGGCGCGAGAATTCCACAAGGGGATCACCCCTTCTCCTGTCGAGGATGTAAGCGTATAGACTGTATTTACCGCTATGAACCAGCAAAACCTTCTGCTGCAGAGAGCACAAAGAAGAGTATCGAAAAGATGATTAGAGAACCAAATCAAAAGGAAGATCTTCCGCGCATACCGGGTGATCTTGGGAGTGGAATGGCTGAGGCCTGAAGAGAAACGTGAAAACTCAGAACCAGACCATGAATAGGATCTAATTACGTGGACTCTAAAGGGAGAAAATAATGCCGAGCAAGTATGAAGACATGAGCATAAGTACGTTCCTGAACCAGCTGTCTTCGGCTGCGCCTGCGCCGGGAGGTGGAAGCGTTGCCGCCCTTTCTGGAGCGATGGCTGCAGCATTGATATTGATGGTCTGTAACTTGACCATAGGTAAGGAGAAGTTCGCTCGAAGTGAACAAGAGATAAAGGAAATCAAGCAACAGGCTAGGGATTTGCGCCATACCTTGGTGGACGCGGTCGATGCCGATATCAATGCTTACAATAGGGTAATTGCTTGCTACCGTTTACCGAAAGCAAGCAAACAGGAACAGGTTGATCGCAGAGAGAGCCTTCAACAAGCACTCAAAAGGGCCGCCGAGGTTCCTTATCATACCGCGGAAGCCTGCTATCGCGTTCTTGAACTGAATCGCAAGCTGCCGGGAATCGGTAACCCTAGTGCGGTGAGCGATGTCGCCGTTTCAGTACGGCTAGCTGAAGCCGGACTACAGTCTGCCCTATATAATGTAGATATCAACTGCAACTACATCAAGGATGAGGATTATACAAAGAAATACAGAGCAGCGCGCGTGAAATTGGCCGAGAAGGCAAGGCTTATGCTAAAAGAGATTATCTGCACAGTGAGAACAGTGTTGGAAGGTTGAACCTATTTGCCAGCCTAAACAGGGGCATCCAGCGATTTGTTAGTGTTCTGATTCTCTTTCCATAGATGATCGAGTATCCCGTTCACGAACAGCTGCGCGTTATCCGTTCCATACTTCTTGCATAGCTCAATTGCTTCGTTGATCGCCACTTCGGAAGGGATTTCGGGAGTGTAGAGAAGCTCGAATACTCCTAGACGAAGAATATTACGGTCGATCACTGCCAGGCGTTCAAATCTCCATCCCCGCGTATGGTCAGCAATCAACTTATCAATTTCCTCTTGGCGAGCGATAATCCCGGAAAAGACGCACTCTATGTACTGATATTGCCCTCCGGGGTTTGCCTCAGCGAGCAGTTCACCTAGTGGAGTATCAACAAATTCATGCTGATAGAGAACCCTGAGCAAAAGCTCACGCGCTTCCCTGCGACGCATTAAGAACGGAAAAACCGTGCTATAAGATCCCTTACTTGGGTTGTGATATTAGTCCCTGATTCGAAGTAGACTCCGATTACATAGCCCGCTAGGGCAAAGCCCAGAAGAATGAGTAGTATCTTCCAGCCGACAAGAACTAGAAGAAGTCCCGCAAGAAGTCCGCCGAGCAATCCGAGGAGCTTAGAGTTCGTTCTCATTTTCATCACCCTCCTCATCACCCTCCTCATCTTTCTCCTGAGGCTTCTCCTCAAGTGGACGGATTTTTCCCACAAGGACTGAAACTTCTCTTACTTCAACGCCCGTGTGCTCCATGACGCGGCAGGTGAGCGTCTCTTGGATCTTAGATCCTATTTCAGCTACTCTCTCCTGGGGCGACAGCGCAATATGCACATAGATGGCAACTCCGTCTTCTTTGTGTCGCAGTCGAACACGGAAGCGCGTGATTCCAAGCTCCTCTTGCAGAATGCCACTGATGAATTCCTGAACCGCGTAGGGAGAGATTTCTATCTTTCCCCGCTCTCCTTCTAGGGAAAAACGAGCCGTGGCCAATCTATTGCGGTAGATAAGGAGAAGGAAATAACCTAGAAGGGTAATAAGATAGGCACCAGACAAGAACAGTACAGCGATTCCGCCCGCAGAGGAAAGAAACACCTTTGCCTTGTCAAGAGAGAGAGCTCCGGCTCCGAATAAGATGAACAGAACTCCCAATCCCCCAGTGGATAGACAGGACACTGTATAGAAGAGAAAAGTTGCAGCGCTCATTCTTCCTCCTTTTTGCTCAATTGTTGTTCATCGGGAGTTACTAATCGTTGTATGTCTACATTTACTCCGCTTACTTGCAGTCCAGTCATCTGTTCAACCTCGGTTCTTACGCGAGTTTGAATCTGCTTAGCTACCTTGTAGATGGAATTTCCATGTACGAGAGTGGCACGTACGGTGACCTTGACGTTCTCTCCTTCGACTTCAGTTTCAACGTAACGTTTCATCCCTTCTTCGCGATGAAAGATTCCCTCGACCTGAGACGCGGCGATTGCCGCGATTGCAGTGACAACTTCCTGAGAGATGCTTACATGCCCTTTTTCTCTAGCTTCCTCTTTTGTCATGAACGGCCTCCATCCCTAGTCTTCCGGCGGGATATCCTGCTTCTTTTCGATCGCAATTGGAATAATCTTTCTTACGTAAACATCTACTCCAATCACATCTATTCCAGCCATCTCTTCGACGTCTTTCTGTACATTGCTTTGCACACCTTGAGCTACTTCGTGTACCGGGTACCCATATTCAACAGCGATGGTTAGTTCTATATGTACGCCGTCGTCGGAGAACTCAGATTTGATGATTGAAGCTGTGTCTTCTCCGCCAAAGAAACTCTTGAGACCGCTCACTGTCTTGCCGGAACGAGCAATTCCGTCCACCTTCTCCGCGGCAATGCGCGCGATGGAAGTGACCACTTCTTCTGATATCGTAATCTGGCCATCTTCATCGATAATCTTAACGCTCTTCTCTGCCATAACTCCTCCTTAAAGCCGTTCCACGTATTCTCCGCTTCGCGTGTCCACCTTGACTTTGTCTCCAGTTTTGACGAATAGAGGAACCTGAATCACTGCTCCACTCTCTAACGTTGCCCCCTTTTCTACATTGGAAACGGTATCTCCCTTGACGCCTGGTTCAGTGCTAGCTACTTCCAATTCTATGAAGTTGGGGATGTCTACCTTTACTAATCTGTCGTCATGGAAATACCCAGTGACAGTTATACCTTCCACGATAAACGTTCCCCGTGAGCCGAGAAATCCGGCCGATACCGGAAATTGATTGAACCGTTCGCTATCCATAAATATATAATCATCACCATTCTTATACAAGTACTGAAGTGAGCGAGATTCCATGAACACGGAATCCGTATTCTCCGATCCTCTAAAGGTGGCTGTAGTCACTCTTCCTGTTTTCAGATTGCGGAGTCGCGTGCGAGCTATTGCTCCACCTCTTCCTCTCTTGGAATGTTCATATTTGATGATTTCATACAGCTCTCCATCATGAAGGATGACCATTCCTTGTCTCATTTCGCTCACAGCTAACCCCATCACTGAATCACTTCCTTCGAGCTCTGATTCCATTCTCCAGAGTATATTCTCTTTCTTTTGTTCTCTTGCTGCAATAACCGTTTCGAAGTTACGGGAATAAGAGGCATTGGCTCGGTGTAGCCTAATGCGCGGGGGAAACTCTGTGATGACGATTGCTGGGATTCACGGCCTGGCTGACTAATCCTGAGGAGGCCATTCCAGGATTCGTAGTCCCACTGGGGTGATTCCCTTGTTGACGATACCGAGTTTCTCGGCTGCTCCTTTGGAAAGATCAATGATCCTCCCCTCAATGAACGGGCCGCGGTCATTAATTGCAACAATGACGCTCTTGTCTGTTTCCAGGTCGACGACTTTGACGATTGTGCCAAAGGGGAGGGTTTTATGTGCAGCGCTGATCCCATACATGTCGTAGATTTCTCCGTTTGCCGTCTGGTTTCCATGAAATCCTGGTCCATACCAAGAAGCTATCCCTTCCTCATAGTAAGGGTTGCCCATTTGAAAGAAGATAACCAGGATGACCAAGCCTATACTGGTAAGGGCATAGAAAAACCATTCTCTCATAGCTTCAATTATAAGGGTAGGAAGATGTTTTTCGCAACTGGAGCAAATGGTCCATATATCATGCAGATATGCAAGCGCCAGGAGCCTATCTGGGCCATTTCCTGAGGGCATGCGCTGGAATTACTGATGTGATAAGGCTCTTAAGAGACTCTATTTCTAGCTTGACGTCCGATAGACCACCGGTTAGAATACATTAGCAGGCTAGACCTGTAAGTGCTAATATCAATGTAGAGGAGGAGATACCAGCATGAAAATTAGGCCGTTAGGAAACAGAATCCTGGCAAAGAGCATCAAGGAAAAAGGGCACAAAACAGCAGGGGGGATTGTTCTCCCCGAGAGCGCGAAAAGCGACAAAGTCGTGCGCGCGAAAGTTATTGCTGTAGGATCAGATGAGAAGATCGAGGTAAAGAAGGGAGATGAGATCATCGTTTCCAGCTTTGCGGGAACAGAATTCAAACTCGAGGAAGAAGATCTTCTGCTAGTCAAGACTACTGATATACTTGCAGTCATCGAATAAGAGGAAAACAGAAGGGGGTTAGTCAATGTCAAAAGAAGTCATATTTGAAGAGGAAGCCCGCCGAAAGATGAAGGCGGGAATCGATAAGCTGACCAAAGCGGTGAGGATTACACTTGGGCCGCGTGGTCGTAATGTGGTTATTGATAAGAAGTTTGGGTCTCCTGATATCACTAACGATGGAGTGACCATCGCCCAGGAACAAGAGTATGAAGACGTGTTTGAGAATATGGGAGCCCAACTCGTAAAAGAGGTTGCCTCCAAAACGAACGATATTGCGGGGGACGGTACTACTACTGCGACCATCCTTGCACACGCGATGATTGAAGCAGGGTTTAAGAATGTCGCTGCTGGCGCCAACCCTATGGAACTCAAACGAGGATTGGAGAAAGGGGTAGAGAGAGTTGTTGTATCACTGAAGGAGCAGAGTCGTGCTCTTAAAACTAAGGAAGAGACAGCACAGGTAGCAACAATTTCGGCTAATGATGAGGCAATTGGGAAGATCATTGCCGATGCCATGGAAGCGGTGGGAGAAGACGGCGTGATCACGGTAGAGGACTCAGATACGATTGAGACCTTTTATGAGGTCGTTGAAGGGATGCAGTTTGATCGTGAATACATCTCTCCTTATTTCGTAACGGATCCCAAGAAGATGGAAGCGTATTTGGAGAAGCCTTATATCCTGATAACCGATCAGGAATTGAAGAACGCGGCTGACCTTGTCTCTGTGCTCGAGAAAGTAGCTCAGGCAGGGAAGCCACTTCTGGTTATTGCCAAGGATGTTACCGGAGAAGCATTGACAACCCTTGTACTGAACAAGCTAAAGGGAACACTAACGAGTTGCGCTGTGAAGGCTCCCGGGTTTGGAGATCGACGCAAAGCAATGCTCGAGGATCTTGCGATTCTAACTGGCGGCACTGTGATTGCAGAGGACGCTGGAATGCAGATCAAGGATGCAACAGTTGACATGCTTGGTCAGGCTGGACATATAAGGATTGACAGCGATAACACTACCATTATTGATGGTAAAGGATCATCGGATGCTCTCAAGGGGCGGATCGAACAGATAGAGGCTCAAATGGCGACGACTGATTCTGACTACGACCGGGAAAAATTGGAAGAGCGGAAAGCAAAACTTGCCGGCGGAGTAGCAGTGATCAAGGTTGGGGCTCCTACTGAGACAGAGCTTTCTGAGAAGAAACATCGAATGGAGGATGCTCTCGAGGCTACCAAGGCAGCTGTTGACGAGGGGATTCTTCCTGGGGGCGGTGTGGCGTTGGTAAATGCAAATACCTTGCTTGATTCGCTCAAGCTGGATGGTGATGAAGCAGTTGGAGTGAACATTCTCCGCCACGCTCTGGAAGCGCCATTGCGGCAGCTAGTTGGCAATGCCGGGTTGGAGGGAGCGATTGTCGTAGAACGGGTTAAGCATGAGAAGACGGGAGTTGGCTTCGATGTTCTCACCGAGAGCTACCGCGACATGTTTGCCGCAGGGATTGTTGATCCGACTAAGGTTACCCGCTCAGCGCTGCAAAATGCTGTATCTATTGCGGGAATGCTTCTTACCACCGGTGCTTTGGTTGCAGAAATCAAAGAAAAGGAACAATTGCCGGCCATGCCGCCAGGGGGAGGGGGAATGGGAGGTATGCCCTACTAGAACAACCTGACCCTAAGACTTGTCCTTCCCCCTTTGTGTGAGTATGATCGCACGAAGGGGGTTTTTTTGAACCACACATTGAGACTAGGCCTAGCACTGGGTGGAGGTGGCGCGCGTGGCTTCGCTCACTTGGGGGTTCTTATTGCCTTAGAGGAAAACCAGATCCCTGTGAGTGTAATCACTGGGACAAGTATAGGGGCAGTGATCGGAGCGGCGAAAGCCCTTGAGATGGACCTAAAGAAGCTAGAGCGGCTTCTTTCTTGTCTTGACCTAAATGAGCTGCTACAAGTCTCTAGTAGTACCACACGAGAGATGCAGCGAGTGATAGGCCGCGGAATGGTAGAATACGTACGAGGGACAAGCTTAAGCGAGGAGAAAACTACTCCGGAGAGGCTCGCTCGCATACGGGAACTTTTCTCTCTTTTAACTGCCAACAAGAGTTTTTCTGATATCACTATTCCCTTTGCCGTTGTTGCCGCGGATTTGGAGACTGGACAAAGGGTGGTACTAAACCAGGGGAAGCTTAGTCAAGCGGCTGCTGCGAGTGCAGCCATTCCGGGAATCTTCCACCCGGTTCGTTACAAGAAACGCTTTCTGATCGATGGAGGCGTAATTGACAAGATCCCAGCTAGCCTGGCGATTGAAATGGGTGCTGAGAGTGTACTTGCGGTCGATACTGGAGCTCCATTGGCGTCCTCGATTAACACTAGTTTTGACATCTTCTTGCAGGCACATGGGATTACTTCTCGCGAGTTGACCAGCTTACAACTCGATGCAGTGCGAAAACAGGTTAACGGCCGCTTTCTTCTTCTCAGGCCGGACGTCAGCTGGATCAAGCTGCTTGATTTCGAGCAGTCCTCTGCAGCAATTCAGGCTGGAAAGGAGGAGGCAATCGCTCATATCTCTGAGATTAAGGAATTGTGCGGAGCGCGTGGTCGTTTCAGCGGTGTTAATTGATGTACCAGAGCCGCAACTCTCCCATCTCTTGATCTGTAGATATTTCGCGCGCGCTAGGGCTGTTTATGCCTGCAAGGGAAGTAACGAAACCTGTCGAGATCAAATCTTGAGACTGCCGTGGCTGAATCCCCGGACCCAATCGTTACAGAAGAAGAGGTGCTAGTAGGCAGATCCGACAATTTGTGCTTTGGAAGTTGAATATGTTGAACCAGGACGGCCGGCCCGCGGGTCTCAGATCCTGGAACCCTCATCATGAGGAAGCGCTTTAGTAGACGGCCGCCCTTGCGTTGTAAGACAAGCAAGCTGTAGTGGAAAGAGTTACCGGTAGCTAGCTAGGTGGGTTTGCCTCAGCATCAAGAGCTGCCGCGTTCTTTGCCCCAGGGGTTCCGTTTATTTTGTTGCCCACAGCATCACTCCCGCAGGCAGTGATTCCGTCGTTACTTTGCCAATTTGACAAACCATCCGCTTTGGTTGGGTCAACCCGCTCCATAGAAGCGTAAATTGGCTCGCCTTGTGAGGCGTTGCCAGCAATCCATTCTTCCTGGAAGGCATTTGCCGTATCTACTTCCTCACCATCCTGATCGAACAAGTAGAGGGTGGCGCCACTATTGGGTAAGCTTCCCTTGTATATCAGATCTGCTGGAATGTCCAATATTGTCTCATCGTCAGTTCGTTCAAGCAGAAAGAAACCGTAAGCAGCTATTGTAGTACGGCGAGTCTCTACCGTTGCCTCTCCCACAGTATCGAAGTGGATCACCCATGTGTCAGAGGTAAGCGTCCACCCGCTAAGATCTACCGGTTCCTCTGATGGGTTGTACAGTTCTATCCATTCGTCAAAAGAACTTGCTTCTGTTCCTGCCCATGCTATTTCATTTATGACAACCGTTTGTGACAGCGCAACTGACGTTGTCACAAAAACAAGGCTAGCCACTGTAATCAGTATGGCTATTAGATTCTTCGCACACATCATATCCTCCTTTGTACACTGTTATCGGCGAGTTGCTGTGCTTGTCTTATCGTATAACTAATGATACTCTAACAAGTGTGTAATGTCAACTATTCTAAGAACAGGTAAGCGCTGGATTAGTAGGAGATGGAAGGGCTTTCTGTGGGAATTATGTGAATCAATCTAGACTCTAGCGCGCCGCACGTGATTTGGCGAAGCAGTTATACTCTGTAACGACGCATTGCCATGCTTGCCGCAACACCTTACACTATTGCGTAAACAGGAACAAAGAAGGATACTCAAACAAGATATCTTGCCAGGTTACCGAGGAGACATGAACACGTTATTAGTCTTTGGGATCTTGATCGTTGTTGGCTTTGTCTTTGGCGAACTAGCCAACAAGCTTCGACTTCCTCGGGTGACGGGGTACATCATTGCTGGGATTTTCTTGAACCCCGAGGTGTCACATCTTATCCCAGTGGAGTTTGTGCAATCGACGAGTACGGTAACGAATTTCGCCCTTGCCATC
Organism: Candidatus Bipolaricaulota bacterium; assembly: GCA_030612175.1. Classification (GTDB taxonomy): domain Bacteria; phylum Bipolaricaulota; class Bipolaricaulia; order UBA7950; family UBA9294; genus JAUVYF01. Next base: position 15,246 of record JAUWOJ010000004.1, read on the forward strand.
ATGACATTTGAAGTAGGAGGTACCTTAGCCTTAGAACCCTTGCGAGAGCTCGGAAAAGGAATTGCGTTTATGGCATTGGGCGAGGCTGAACTGGCCACGCTATTCGTTGTAATCGGTACGCTAGTCACCCTGCCATTCTTGATTCACATTGAGGGAGGGAGCTTCATTTCCACATACCTTCCATTAGCGCTTCTATTGGGAGCACTCGCCGCACCAACTGACCCATCGGCTACCCTTGCGGTTATTCACCAGTACAGGGCAAAGGGACCCGTATCGTTCAGTATTATGGGAGTTGCCGCGGTGGATGATGCGCTTGGTGTGATCAACTTCAGTATTGCCGCGGCGCTTGCAGCAATCTTCGCCGGCAATGCGGCTCTTCGCGCATCAGCATTTATTGCACCGTTAATAGGTATCGTTGGGGCAGTTGTACTTGGAGTGCTCTGCGGTATGATTTATTATGCGACTTCTCGCTTCCTACGGGAAGAATCAGAAGGACTCTCTATTGTTGCAGTAATCGCCGTTCTCTCTTCATGCTACGGGGCTGCTACTTTGCTTGGATTAGACCAGCTCCTGGCGACGATGACAGTAGGAGTTACTGTTGTCAACCTGGGGCGCTCGCGAGATCGAATCTTCAAGGCTACAGAGAACTACATTGAGCCTCTTGTATTTGTTCTTTTCTTTGCCATTAGTGGAATGCTACTTGATTTCCAGATGTTGTTTAAGTTTCTCCCTTTGGTTCTGTTATTTATCCTCTTCCGCTCGTTGGGGAAATTTACTGGCGCCTATGCCGGCGCTACGCTTGCCCGCTCTCCCCAAAAAGTGCGTCGCTATACTTGTCTGGGGTTAATCCCGCAAGGAGGAATTGTCATCGGACTTGCCCTTATTGCACGGCAGATTCCAGGACTGGCTTCGGTAAGTAATATTCTGCTGAGTGTGATTATCGGCGCAACGGTTATTCACGAACTGATTGGCCCACTCACGTCGAGAATCGCCTTGCAGAAGGCGGGCGAGCTCCCGGGAGAAGCCAGGAAAGATCCAAGCTCAAAAAAGAGTGATGCGTGACAAGACAGTCGGCAGTCGGCAGTCTGGAGTCGAGAAGCAGTCGGCAGCCAAAACCAGTTGAATAGTTGAATGGGAAGCGCGAACTGAGAACTGAGAACCGACAACTGATTGGTCAAATAGTTGATTGGTTTGATTCGTTCAATTGGTTAAGTAAGTAAGGAAGGGCGAGCTGAGAACTGATAACTGAAAACTGTAGTGCGTGATCGGTATCTCAATGGACCAGGCTCTTTCATAACTTCCTGATAGTCAGAATGAACTCTTGTAGTTTAGGAGAACAACCACAGGAAGCCAGGAGAAAGGAGACACGATGAAGCGTATTGCTAAGCAGTATGGGCTGTGGAAAAGCTCGATTACCCCATATGTCCTTTCCCAGGGGATTCAAATAGCTGATCTTGGATGGGACTCAGATGGGGAGACGCTTGTCTGGCTTGAGGAGCGGGCTGGGCATGGAGTACTTGTGGCGAAGCATCGAAAAAAGGCGGCGCGTGATCTGACCTGTGAGTTGTCGGTACGCGCGCGAGTGGGTTATGGTGGCGGTGATTTTACTGTCTCGCACGGGATGATCTACTTCGTCGCTGATGGACGTATCTATCGCCAGTCCCTTTTAGCGGGAGCGGCACAATCTGTTACTCCGGCATATGGTCAAGCTGCCTCACCGTGTATCTCGCCAGATGGACGGTGGATGTTGTATGTGCACAGTGATGGACTAGAGGATGTACTTGCCATTATTGATGTTGAAGGGAAGCTCTGGCCGCAGAAACTCGTTGCCGGAGATGACTTCTATATGCAGCCATGCTGGCATCCCTCTGGGGAGAAGATTGCATGGATTTCGTGGAGGCATCCACAAATGCCCTGGGAAGGAACAACCGCCCATCTTGCTAAACTGGATATGGGAGAAGAAGGACTTCCTAGCGTGAAGGAAACAAGGATAATTGCGGGAGGAGAGGGCACTTGTATCTTTCAATCGGAGTTTTCTCCTGATGGTCGCTACCTTGCATACATCTCTGATGAAAGTGGTTTTGGTAGTCTGTATTTGTATGACTTGTCCACGAAAACACCCCGCCAACTGACTAGTGGTAACGAAGAGCTTGCAATGCCTGCTTGGATACAAGGGATGCGAACCTATGGATTTAGCTATACATCTCGTGAGATTATCTGCCGGATAAGTTCGGGGGGGATCAATCGATTGGAGCGAGTCGATATTGAAACAGGGGCAGCAGAACAACTTGAGCAGTTCTCTGATTACACTCTGCTAAGCCAGCTTGTTCCTTCCCCGACGGAAAACGCTGTCGCCCTAATCGTGCAATCTGCCGTGACTCCGGCTCGTGTAGCTACGTGTACATTTACCGTCCAGGAACAGCCACGTATTCATCGGTATTCCACGGCAACCGTTATCCTGGATGGTGAGTTATCCACACCAGAAGTTGTTAGCTGGCCTGCCCAGGATGGAGGAGAAGTCCACGGTTTCTACTATCAACCGCGCAATGAAGCATTCGTGGGAACAGGTCTTCCTCCGGTGGTTATCATGGTGCATGGCGGACCGAGCTCACAGTATACAGCGGGATATCATGGCGGCACGCAGTTTTTTACGTCCCGTGGTTACGGCGTTCTTGAAGTGAACTACCGCGGGAGTACTGGCTATGGAAGAAGCTATCTGGAAGGACTGAATGGAAAGTGGGGAATTGCTGATGTAGATGATGTAATTTCTGGAGCAGCATTCCTGGGTGAGACCGGTCGCGGCGATAGTGGCAGATTGGCGATTATGGGCGGAAGCGCTGGAGGGTACACGGTCCTTCGCGTTCTTACTGAGCACCCAGGAAGGTTTAAAGCAGCTGTTTGCTTGTACGGGATTTCTGATCTGTTTACCCTTGCCCGGGATACCCATAAGTTTGAGGCTCATTACCTCGATTCGTTGCTTGGTCCTCTCCCCGAAGCGAGTGAAGTTTATCGTGTTCGTTCTCCAATATTCTCCGCGCAGAAGATTACTGATCCAATTGCTATTTTCCAGGGAGAGGAAGACAAGGTTGTCCCCAAAGACCAGTCAGAAAGGCTGGTTGCCTCTCTTAAGAATCGTGGCGTTCCCTATGAGTACTACCTCTATGCTGGAGAGGGGCACGGATTCCGGAAATCGGAGACGACCGAAAGTCTGTATAGAAGAATAGAGCAGTTTTTGATCAAACATCTGCTTTTTGCTTAGATATAAGCATACTGATATCATTGATAACAGGTGATTGTTATCTAACATGGTCAAGCTTTTTCTTTTGAATGAGTGGTCGTGTGTTGGTCGCGCAAGGTGAATGAGTTATGGCTTCTCAGCATCCTCACTATCTCGGTCATCGAGAAAGGCTTCGCGAAAGGTTCCTTGGAGTAGGCTTTGCCGGATTTGCCGATCATGAAGTTGTTGAGCTGCTTCTCACCCTGGCGATTCCAAGAAGGGATGTCAAGGGACCGGCAAAAGAACTTCTTCGAAGGTTTGGGAATCTCCGAGGAGTGCTTGATGCTCCTGTTGATGAACTTCGTGAGATGCGGGGGATTGGTGAAGTTGCCCCTGTCGCGCTACGAATCATCCGCGAAGTGGCGAGCCTCTATCTCCAACAGAAAGGAGAGGGCAGCCAGCCGATGTCCGGCCCAGGGGTCTTACATGATTTCTGGCGAGTGCGTCTTGGTGGTTTGCGAAACGAGGTCTTTGAGGTAGCCTATCTGGGTACAGGCGCTCGCCTGTTACGAGATGGGATTGAAAGGCTGGCACAAGGAACGATTGACCGAGCGGCCGTCTTCCGCGCAGGGTAATGGAGGCGGCTCTTTATCGGGGCGCAGCAGCTCTCGTCTTCGCACACAACCATCCAAATGGCGATGTGAGACCATCTGTGCAGGACAAAGTGATTACGAAGGCGTTGATTCTTGCCGCGATGACTCTCAACATTGAAGTCATTGACCACCTCATAGTCTGTTCGGATAAGGTGTTCAGCTTTCGCAACGAAGGCCTGCTATGACGAGCATTGCATACCCTATCCTGTAAGCTTCTCATTGCTCGACGATTCAGCGAAACAGATCACTCCTGGGCGACTCTCGAGCTACGGCTATCTTTTTCTTGGTTTCCCAATGTTTAGGATTGTAAGTGAATGTGAGCTTGGGTACGCGCTTGAAACAGTAAGGATGCTGGTTGCTCGGTTAGTAGAGCTACAGCTTGTAGATCTGGCTGTACTTGTCAGTGATATACTGCGTAAAGTAGGAGGGGTTCAACCTTTCTCCTGTGACGCGTTGGAGGAGATCTTGTGGTTCGTACATTTTACCGAAGCGGTGTACTTGCTTTCGTAGCCAGGAGAGAAGAACGATGGACTTGCCATTGGCGATTTTCTCATCGAGATCAGGAATCTCTTCTTTTACCTTGGCAAATATCTGCGCGGAGCACAAGTTTCCTAGCATGTATGAGGGGAAATAGCCAAACATTCCAGCCGACCAGTGTACATCTTGTAGGACTCCGTGTGCGTCGTCTTTGGGTACAACGCCCAGGTAACGTTTCATTGCATCTTGCCACAGCTCGGGCAAATCACCAACATTGATGCGCCCGTTTATCAGCTGTTCTTCAAGCTCAAAACGCAGCATGATGTGTAGGTTGTAGGTCACTTCATCTGCTTCTACGCGGATGAGGGAAGGGGTAACTGTGTTCACCGCGTCATACAGAATCTCAGGCCGAGCGCGAGCAAATTCAGGGAAAACACTGGCCAGGATCGGTTGGAAGAATCTTAGGAACGGGAGTTGCTTACCGACCATGTTTTCCCACATTCGTGACTGAGATTCGTGGATTCCAGAGGAGGCGCCTCCATCAAGACCGCTCCAATGCAATTTTTGGGGAATCCCTTGCTGGTATAACGCGTGGCCTCCTTCGTGCATGGTGCTGAATATGCCGGAGAACAAGTTGTTGTTGATAAAGCGGGTCGTGACACGGGTATCTCGCGGTCCCGTAGAGATGGTGAATGGGTGTATGGTTGTGTCCAGCCGACCAGCAGAAAAGTCATAACCCATCGCTTTAAGCACATGCGAAGAAAGCTTCCGTTGTTGATCAATGGGGAATGTTCCCTCTAGAACTTCCGTGTGGGGCTGAGTACCTTCTTCTCTTAATTGCTTAAGAAACGGGACGAGTTTCTTGCGCAATGGCTCAATCACCAGGCGGAGCTGGTTGGTGGTCATTCCTGGTTCATACTCTTCGAGCAAGGCATCGTAAAGGTTGTCTTCATAGCCATAGAGCTCCGCAAACTGTCGTGAAAAGTCAACCATCTTCTGTAAATGGGGCTGGAATAGTTCAAAGTCCGAAGTTTTCTTTGCCTGTTCCCAGACCGACTCACTTCTCGATTGTGCAATGGTAAATCGCTCATAGATGTCGGGTGGGATTGACTTCTGACGACGATAGGCTTTTCCTACTACGCGTATACTTGCCTGCTCCTCTAATGAGAGATCATTTTGTGTTTCTAGCTCTTCCAGATAATGACCAAGCTGGTCCGATACCAGAAGCTCAAATGCCATCTTGGCGAGTTTTCCAAGTACGAGAGCTCGCGCAGCGTGCCCTTTTGGGGGAAGGTACGTACGTTGGTCCCAGTGAAGTAAGGAAATGGCGGATCTTAGCTTACCAATCTCTTGAAGGTGCTTCTTGTAGGCGGCGAGGGTATTCATAGTATTGGCTCCTCAATGATCTCTTTCGCGGGAGAGCAGACACGGTTTCTCAGAGTCCCTATGCCTTGGATTTCAACTTCTACTAAGTCGCCAGAAGAGAGCGGACCTACACCTGATGGGGTACCGGTAGCGATTACGTCACCTTCTTCTAAGGTCATGAATGAGGTAATCTCCTCAATGATCTCCGGAATGGAGAAGATGAGCTGACTTGTAGTAGCATCCTGTCTTGTCTCTCCATTTAGTCGCAACTGGATGTGGAATGGTTCCTGAATCTCATCCTTAGTGATGATTACCGGACCAAGAGGAGCGGAGGTATCGAACCCCTTTGCGCGGACCCAATTCTTATCCCATCCTTGCGCCTCGCGATCGGAAACATCATTCATACACGTGTATCCTAAGATAACATTCATCGCCTTGTTAGCCGGTACGTTTCTGCAACGACATCCAATGACTATGGCAAGCTCAGCTTCGTAATCCACGTGAGGGCTAGGTGGAAGAATGATATTATCTTCCGGGCCGATGATTGCGGAAGGAGGCTTGAAAAATAACAACGGCCTAGCAGGTACCTCATTGCCTAATTCCTGCGCGTGCGCGGCATAGTTTCGCCCCAAGCAGATGATCTTTGTAGGAGTACATGGAGCAAGTAACCGTACTTGAGACAGGGCGTAGTTTTGCCGAGAGGTGATGATCTGTTGGCCGCAGAGCTTTCCGGCTAGTGGTTCTCTGCCTTCACTGGGCAAGAATCGCACGTATCGCATTCTTCTCCTTTAGAAGAGATAGATCGGCTGGTAAATAACAACGGTGAACACTGTCCTATTGCTGTGTATCGACCAAGTAGCGCAGCTTGCACTAGAATAGACTCTAACATAAAATAGGTTGTGTTTGAGCCAGAGTGGCGGAATTGGCAGACGCGCGGGACTCAAAATCCCGTGGCCTTTTAGGTCATGTGGGTTCGACCCCCACCTCTGGCACTAAGCTCCTGTCAAGGGTTTCTCTTTGCTGTCTTTGAACCATGCTGTTGAGATTTGCGGTTTCGCCGCAAGTATGCGGGAATGTCAAGATCATTCATTCTACCGCGCTTCTCTTGCTGTAAATTGGCAAGCATTGATTCATTATCCAGAGATGCGCCCTCTTCTACGCCATAACTGACTGGAAAGCCTGTAGCGATTACTGTTAGGCGAACTCCTTCCATCCCATCATGGATTGCAGTGCCGAAAATGATGTCTGCTCGATCAGATACTGCCTCGCGGATCAAAGAGGCTGCTTCAGTAACTGCTTCCAAGGTAAGATCGGGGCCTCCCGTGATGTTCATAATCACCTTGCGCGCGCCCTTGATTGAGCCATCGAGCAGGGGAGACGAAATCGCAATGCGTGCCGCATCCTTTGTGTTGTTCTCTCCTTCTCCTTCTCCAATGCCCATCATTGCGGTTCCAGCATCTCGTAGCACGCTCTCTATGTCCGCAAAGTCGAGGTTGATCATTCCTGGAACAGTGATTAGCTCAGAGATTCCTTCCACGCCCTGTCTGAGGACCTCATCAGCTAGGACAAAAGCTTGCGTGATTGGGATATCTGGAGGAGCAACTTTGAGGAGCCTATCATTGGCGATTGTGATAATGGCATCAACAGTCTCCGATAGATTCGCTATTCCCGTTTCAGCTCTATCGGCCCTTGTTAGTCCCTCAAAGGAAAACGGGCGCGTAACGATTCCTGTTGTCAGAATTCCGGCTTCCCTAGCCAAGGAGGCAATTACGGGAGCGGCGCCAGTGCCGGTTCCCCCACCCATTCCAGCGGTGATGAATACCATGTCAATGCCGCTAAGTAGATCCATGATCTCTTCGTGGGTCTCCTCAGCGGCCAGTCTTCCGATTTCGGGGTCTCCTCCAGCGCCCAATCCGCCGGTTAATCTACGTCCAATTTGAAGACTGCGATGAGCTTGTACAACTTCAAGCACCTGGATATCTGTGTTTACGGCAACTAATTCCACTCCACTGATGTTGGTGGAGAACATGCGATCAACAGCGTTTCCTCCACCGCCTCCTACGCCGATTACCATCAGCCGAACAGGGGGTGTCATACTGGTTTCGTTGGACATTCTCACCCCCGGAAAAAGCGATTAAACCAGGAGAAGAGCTTGCTTACCAAGGAATTTCTCCTCTTTGTGAATCGTCTCGCACTGAAATCTCTTGTTTCCACGGTATATCGCAGCAATCCGATCGATGTAGCATAGATTGGCGACTCGACAATGTCTCTCAGGCCATGTATGCCTCGAGGAATCTTCCCTTGTCGTACCGGTATCTCGTAACGTTGAGCCGCAAATTCTGCGATTCCATTGAGTAATGAGGTTCCTCCTGTAAGAACCAATCCTGCGGGGACAAGATCACGGTACCCCGCATCTTCAACTTCCTGCAATGCGAGATCAAGGAGTTCCTCTACGCGAGGCTCTATAATCTTTGCGAGTTTCTTTCTAGAAACGGTCTTCTTCTTGTCTCCTCCGACTGTAGCGACCTCGATTGTCTCGTCTTCGCTAATGCTATCTACTAATGCTGTTCCTGCTTGTTTCTTGATTAGCTCCGCTTCTTCAATTGGTGTCTGCAATCCAACTGTGATGTCGTTAGTGATGTGCTCTCCCGCAATCGGGAGTACCTTTGAGAACCAGATGTCTCCACCGCGGAATACACTTATATCTGTAGTTCCGCCTCCAATGTCCATCAGGATGACTCCCAGTTCCTTCTCTGCCGAAGAGAGAACCGCCATCGAAGAGGCGAGTGGCTCAAGGACTATTTGATTGATCCCAATGTTTAGCATCTCCACGCACCGGACCAAGTTATGTACGGCTGTGATTGCCCCAGTGACGAGGTGTACATCAACCTCTAGCCGAGTACCCGTCATGCCAACTGGATCAGTAATGCCGTCTTGGCCATCCACTATATACTGTCGTGGGATTATGTGTATCAGCTCGCTTTCCGGGGGAAGCTGAATTGCTTGGGCAGTTTCTACAACACGACGCACATCATCCTGCGTAATGATTCTATCGGGACGGTTGATAGAAACGGTGCCACTGTTGTTGATGGAGGTGATATGTTTCCCAGCGATTCCTACATATACCGAATCAATGGTAACATCGGCCATATTTTCTGCCTCTTCGACTGCTTTGCGTATAGAGGCGATTGTACGACCGATATCTACCACTACACCTTTCTCCAATCCGTTTGATTCAGCTTTTCCCATACCGATGACTTCTATTAATCCATCGGACACGTTACCTACAAGCGCAACAACCTTGGTGGTGCCTATGTCAAGACCCACCACCACTCTTTCCTTGCTCATCTTTTCACCGCCTTGCGGAGTACAAGTATTGCCTCACCCTCAAATCTGAGATCTATCGATTGATAGTCATCCAGATCAATGCTAGCAAGCAACGCTACTAGATCATCGATTCTGGGCCTGATCTTTTCTATAGAACCTAGTATTATTTTTAGTTCACCCGGTGTAAATAAGGTGACCTCTCTAGGATTTCCGAAATCCATTAGAGAGAACGGCCCCTCGCTCATTCCTAGACTGTATAGGTATTCAACGACTTTGATTGCTTCCTTGTTAGTCTGCACAGTCGAGGGGTCACTGCTAGTAAACTCTATCCCTTTTACGGAAAGAAAAGGGCGCTCGTCCTTAGCTACTTGGTAGAGCAATTGCCCGCCTTCTGCAATTGCTACAGGCTTCTCTTGCTCGCCAGTACCGTATAACGCTGCAATTGGCACATACTCATGAATCGTAATATGTATTGTGTGCGGATAGGCTCGCTTGACATACGCTTCCTTTACCCACGGCATTGACAAGAGAGCTTTCTGGGTACGGGATGCAGAGATTCGTAGAAGATTCTCTCCTATTTGAAGTCCACTTTTCTCCTTGATTTCCTCCAATAAGGTATGATGGTTCCCTGTTACTGTAATCTCTTGCAGATTGAAAGGCGAAAACCAAGACGCATACAGAACAACGATGGCAGCAGCGATAAGAACCCCTCCTAAAACAGCTAGCCTACAAGAAAACTTTTGTCCCCCCCTTGTTCACGGTCACCGTCAAATGACCTCAAGCTCCATTTCAAGCTGAATATGAGAACTCTTATACACTTTTCTACGTATAATGTCAATTAATTCAAGAGCTTGAGTGCTTGTTGCCCCCCCACAGTTGACGATGAAATTGGCATGTTTCTCAGATACCTTGGCCATTCCCACCCTATATCCCTTTAGACCAGCCTGTTCAATCAACCTACCCGCAGATAGGCCTGGAGGGTTCTTGAATACGCAGCCAGCGGTATGACCAGAGGAAGGTTGAGTTGATCTTCGTCGATTGAGAATCTCAATGCGGTCGTATACTCTGCCTTTCAGATTCATCTTTGCCCACAGGATTGGTAGCCTGTTCTTGACAAAGAGGCTTGTTCGATAGGAGAATCCGCAGTGCTTGGCTGGGATCACCTCGATTCTGGTACTTGAATTGAGAATGGCTACTTCTTCTACTTCTTGCCCTATCGCTCGTTCAGGGATCCCGGCGTTCATTGCTATTGCGCCTCCAAGCGAACCCGGGATCCCGGCAAGAAAATTGAGCGATTGCTGATTCGCTTGATCTAAGCGCGTGATAAACTCGGGAAGCGGCTCTCCCGCGAGTGCATGTACCCAACCATCTCTGATGCTTGCCCCTCGCAGTTGTGATGTTGCAATTACCATACCCAAGTAGCCCTTGTCACGGAAGAGGATATTTGAACCGGCGCCTAGGATCATGTATGGGAGCCCGTATTCGTTACAGAGACTAATCGCTTCCTGCAATATTCCGATAGTTTTGGGCAAGAAGAAGTAAGTTGCTCTTCCGCCAATTGCAAGCGTAGTGTGCAGGAAGAGCGGTTCGTCAAGAATTAGCTCACACTGTAGAGAGGCGAGCTTGGCATATAATTCAGCTTGGTTCACACTGTACAGAACTGCCCCTTCTTCAAGAAGCATGATAACTCCTCAGTGACTGTCCAAATGTCGCCGGCACCGAAGCTGATAATGAAATCCCCTGGCTCGATATATCCCTTGAGAAAAGAAACAACTTTTTCCTTGTCCTCAACGAAATGGAGGTCAAGATCGGATGAGTTGCTGATTGCTGCCGCAATTAGCCTTGAAGTGATTCCTGGGATTGGCTGCTCGCGAGCAGGATAAATCGGGGTTAGTAGTACTGTGTCCGCCTTGCGAAATGCATTGCCAAACTCACCACTGATTGCTTTGGTTCGACTGTAGCGGTGAGGCTGGAAAATGGCCACAATCCTTCTGTGATCCCAACCGTCGCGAATCGCCTGCAAAGTTGCTTCAATCTCTTCAGGCAAGTGCGCGTAATCGTCCACTACCGTTACTCCATTTTCCTCTAAGAGCTGGAAGCGTCGTTTCGGTAGGCAGAACTCCTCCAGGGCTCTGGCGGCTTCGGTGAGGCTAATCCCGGCAAGGAAGCAGGCGCCAATAGCGCAGAGGGCGTTACGAACATTATGAGTGCCAGGCGCGGGAAGTTGAACAGAGCAGACTCGCTTTCCTTGATAGACAAGATCGAAATTGGTGCGAAAGCCATGGTGCGCAATGTCTGTAGCGCTTAGTTTTGCGTCTTCACATATTCCTACAGTGAAAGCATTAGGAACTTCACGCGCCAGCTCGCGAACATTCGGGTTATCGATTGCGAGAACCGAAAGTTCTGATTGACGAATGTATTGAGCGAAACCTCTCTTAATCCCAGCCAAAGTAGAATAGGTATTCAAGTGATCACGGCCAATATTATTGAGAACTGCGATCGTTGGACGCAATGCCAGGAATAAGCCATCACTTTCGTCCACCTCGGTAACGAAGAAACTCCCCTGCCCAAAATGAGAGCTCCCTCCTAGGCCTGGACACTGTGCCCCTATGAGATAGCTTGGATCCTGTCCTGTTACGGTTAGAATGGTGGCAGCCATAGCAGTAGTAGTTGTTTTTCCGTGTGTTCCCGCTATTCCGATGCTCTTGTACCCGTACAGCAGTGAGGCCAGGGCGTGCAATCGCTTTATGACGGGAAGGTTGCGTCTTCTTGCTGCTTTGAGTTCTGCGTTTTCCTCTCCAATTGCTGATGAGACAATGACCCCATCTAGATTATCATGAAGGAGATGAGCATCGTGGCCGAGATAGACAGATGCACCTGCTTCTTTCAGCTGGGCAACCTCCTTATTGTCATGTAGGTCGGAGCCAGAAATTGTCATTCCTCTATCTAACATCACTTTGGCGAGACCACTCATGCCTGTTCCGCCAATGCCTATGAAGTGGTAACGTTTCCCTATTTTGATCACGTTTGTGCTCCCTCTAGTAAAGTACGGATTTCTCCTAGAATTGCCGTTGATGCTTGCCGTTGACCAAGCTGCCAAGAGTTCTGTGCCATCTGGATGAGTTTCTCCTTGTTCATTACTGTCTCTTTGATATGGGTAAGAAATGGGAGGTTCGTCATGTCTTTTTCTGCTACTATTGCGCAAGCGTTCCGTGATTCCAGGTAGTGGGCATTTTTCCACTGATGTCCATTAGCTGCTTCCCCCCATGGGATCAACAAAGCCGGTTTTCCACAAGAAGTGATTTCGGCAAGGGTGGTAGCACCGGCACGGGAGACGATTAGATCTGCTATTGCAAATGCATCACTCATCCGATCAATGTAGCGGAATACCACGAGATTATTCACTCTGGCGTTACCAAACTCTTCCTCGATTGAGCGTTCTGTGGCTTTGTTTCCAGTGATAAGGAGTATCTGTATTTGCTCGCTCTTGGAGAGTCCTTCTCTGGCACGCATGACAGCTTGGGTTAGGATGGCTGCTCCGTGAGATCCTCCAAACACGAGTACCGTTTTTTTCTCAGGGTCAAGGCCAAAACGATGGTAAATGCTCGTTTCTCGTTTAGTGAGGAGAAACTCCTTTCGGATTGGATTTCCAGTAGTCACTATTTTCTTTGCGCGCGGAAAGTATCTTTTTGAGCATTGGTAGGAAACAAGTACTTCATCCACAAATGGATAGAGGAAGCGATTGGCTAAGCCAGCTTCTACATTCTGTTCATGGATCACTGTACTTACCCCTAGGGGTTTCTTGAGAAGGCTTCCCAGGAAAACAGCGGGAAAGGAAGCATATCCTCCCATTCCGATTATAAGTTGGGGTCGAAAACGCAAAACAATTCTTAGTGCGTCGGCGAGGGCAAGCGTGAGAAGAAGGAGGGCTCCTAGGTTCTGAAACAGTCGCCCACGGGCAAGGCCGCGAATATGTATCGGGTAGAAATGAATCTTAGGGTAGGAAGGGAGGATACGTGCTTCGATTCCCCGCTTTGTGCCGATATAAGCAATTTCTGTCTTATCTTCTTGCCGAGATAGTTCCTCCATGATGGCTATCGCGGGATAGACATGGCCTCCCGTTCCTCCGCCGGCAATTAGGATCTTCAAGGGCGCCCTCCTTGCTTTGAGATATTCAACAGTGTTCCAACCATGGCCAGCGTGACAACCAAAGAGGAACCTCCATTACTGATAAATGGCAAGGTAAGGCCGGTGACTGGTAGAATTCCTAGGGCAACCCCAAGATTGATAAGAGCTTGTATGCTGATCGTGAAGCCGATCCCGAATGCTAGAAGGTATCCAAAACGATCGGATGCATGTAAGGCGATATGGAAGGCGCGCCAGGCAAAGAGGGAAAACAAGGCAATCAGGGCTAGTGCTCCTATCAATCCTAATTCCTCGGAAGCTATTGAGAAGATGAAATCATTGTGTGCTTGTGGGAGATAGAACAGTTTTGCCCGTGATGCCCCGAGCCCGCGGCCGATTACTCCCCCAGATCCAATAGCAACCAAGGATTGGACAATTTGATAACCAGAGGATGTATAGTAGGTGTATGGGTCAAGAAAAGAAACGATTCGTGCCAGACGATAAGGCGCAATGCGTAGGACGACATAAATTAATGGAACGCTTCCCATTCCAAGCCAGGCTAGATGTGAAATCCTAGCTCCACCGAGGAACAACATAGCCATGCTCAGCGCTCCAAAGAGTAGCAGCATCCCGAAGTCAGGCTGATTTATCATTACGATTCCCAGTATGGATAGTACAACTACAAATGGGAGTACGCCTTCAGTAAATGAGGATATCTTCTCGCCTTTCCGAGAAATCGTTGCCGCCAGGTAGATGATCAACGAAAGCTTTACCAGTTCAGTCGGTTGTAATGTAAATGGGCCGAGCTGTAACCAGCGACCATTGCTAGCCCCTGATAGCGGAATCACGGTTAGTAGAATGAGGAAAAACGAGCCAACTAGAAGAAGGTCATCTAGGTGAAATAAACGACGATAATCACAAAAGGAGAGCACTGTAAGCAGGCTGATTCCCGTTATGGCAGCTATTAGCTGTTTTAGGAACAGGTGAAAACTGTTGTCGTAATGTCTGAGAGAAAAAGCTGCACTTGAGCTGTAGACCATCACCAACCCATAGAGGAGAAGGAGGGAAGTTACTGCAATCACGCCTCTGTCAACTCGTCCTTCCACCCTGCCTCCTTGTTTGAGAACAGGCTATTCCCATTTGTCCCTACTTTCCCCGCGACTACAAGAATTACCTCAGTTGTCCCATAAGCGAAAGGAAGCCTGTCGGAAACGTGGAGAGGATTAGCGACGTTGAGTGTGGACGTCAGTCCCATGAAAAAGGATCTGTTGTCCATTGAATGGAATAATACAGAGGTAGCAGAATTGTCACGAGACTAGTCTAACCAAGCAAGCAACAATACTAACCTGAGCGAGGAACATATCATGGAAACCATGAGTCAATGCTTATTACGTAGGGCGTCCTCAATTCGGTCTTCGAGAACTGATGCGCGAGAGAATTGCTCCGTGCGAAGCACAGTGGAAGCAACAGCATAAAGCGCTTCTCTTGGAACCATGCCCACAATTTCGCTATCTAACACGCTTATGCCGTGATGCTCGGCTTCATTCTTAACCACCTCGAAAACACGAAGTATCGGCGTTTTTTTGAGGTTAGTGAGGTTCATTGATATCTGTACGATATTTCGTTCCTCAAGTGTGAAGGCAAGGGCCTTTACATAGGGTAATCCGCCACTTGAACCGCGAATGGCAGCGGCGATTTTCTTTGCTGTTATCAGGTCTGCGGTTGCTAAGTTGATATTGTAGGCGACCAGGAATTGGCGTGCTCCTACTGCTGTGGCGCCCGCAGTTGGGTGAACCTTTGCAGTACCGAAATCAGGTTTCCATTCAGGATCCTTTATTTTTTCGAAAAAACCCTCGAATTCACCCTTTCTGATCGTCGCCAGGTTTTGTCGTGTCTCATTTGTTGCTGATTCTTCGTACAAATAAACGGGGATCTTGTACTTGTCCGCTATTTTCTTTCCGACTTGGCGAGAAAGGGTAATACAGTCTTTCATGGATACGTTATGTACAGGAATGAATGGAATTACATCAACTGCCCCCATGCGGGGGTGTTCCCCATGGTGTTTCGTCAAATCTATTCTTGCCACTGCTTCTTCAACTAAGCGGTCAATTCCGATAGCAACCGCAGTTGGTTCACCAACAATGGTGATTACCGAACGATTGTGATCCGCATCCGAATCGACATCAAGTACATGCCGCCCTTCTCCTTGAGCAGCCTGAGCTATTGCGTCTATTACATTGCGGCGGCGACCCTCACTGATGTTTGGAACCGATTCAATAAGCTTTGCCCGCATTCTTCTTGTCTTCTACGATTATGGAGATGGTTGCAGTTGCCGCTATCTCGTTGTTGACCGACGCTTCTGCTTCGATTCGCAGTAATTCGTTTCTTTGGCGTAGCCTGCTTACCGATAGGATTAGCCGATCTCCAGGGATAACCTTACGTCGGAAGCGAGCCTTGTCTACTCTAGCCAGGTAACCAAACTCACTTTTTTTACCAAGGAGAAAAGCCGCTGTCTGTGCCATTGCTTCCAGGATTAATGTTCCTGGCATTATTGCTTGAAAAGGCTCCGGGAAATGCCCCTGGAAGAATGGTTCGTTTATGGTTACGTTCTTAACTGCGATAACGTGTTCCTTGTCTTGCTCAAGGACCCGGTCAATCATCAAGTAGGGATAGCGCTGGGGAAGAACCTGTCTAATGTCTTCAATGTCACAGGGCATCTGCAATTATCTCAACGATTCTGTAAGTTCGCGCTTCACCATATCGGTGATGTCCGTCAGCCTTGCCGTATTGCGGTAGATAATGACATTCTTTGCTCGTAATACCAGATCGTATCCGTTTGCCAGAGCAATCCTGTTTGCTGCCTCGACGATTCTTGAAGTTGCTAGATTGGTAAGTAACTCGTCAAGCTGAGTGAAGGCGTTTCTTGCTTGCGTGTAACGGCTACTGAATTCCTCTGATTCAATTATCCCAACTCTCACAGATGATGCCAAGCTCTCTATTTCATCAACAATTGGTTGTGCTTGTTCTCGTAGCTGTTCTAGGTCACCACGAACGTCGGAGAAACTGGAAGAGATGATCAGCTTGTCGATTGTACACATGCTGATATTGGTTTGCGCCTGCAGGAGCTCAACTTGCTTCAAGTTATACGTGTCCTCGTATTCTTCCTTAGAGATGGCGCTCTCCACATATCGCCTCTGCAAAGCAATGATTTCTTCTTGCTTATCGAATGCCTTTTCGCGCTGCTCTTGTACCGCGTTGGTGAACACAGTGAATGCGTCCTCAGCATTGATGTAGGCAATACTAATTCCATAGGTCGGCCTTGACCCCAGCTCTACTAACCTTTT
>JAUWOJ010000040.1 GCA_030612175.1 Candidatus Bipolaricaulota bacterium
GGAAGATCATAAGAAATCCCTCTCCCTCAATGAAGGGAGAGGTTGGGTGAGGGTGAGTAATCAGTTTTCAGTTCGCCCTTCCTTGCTTAACCAATTGAACGAATCAGACCAATCGAACCAACTATTCAACCAATCAACTGGCTTTTCACCCACCACCCACCACTTACCACTCACCGCCTTTGATTAACCCTTGAAACAACCCAGCTGGCAGTGCGAAATCCTGATTCCGAGTTGCGTTGCCAACTGGCCGATAACCAAGGGTTCTGTCTGGTACTCGTCGGCAATGCGAAATGCCTGGGCACACTGAAGCTTACCATCAACCAATGCCGCGCGGATCGCTTCTTCTATCTTATCCATAGTCTTCTCCTTTTTGCTGATGACCCGGTCATTCTACCACGCGGCGGGTCAATTGCGCACAGAGCCTGGTATTCACGTGGCGAGCTTCATATTGAAAACTGTGTGTATGCTGGCGCTGGAATTGGGAATGAGATTCTTGTATTCTTCCTACAATGCCAAAATCATAAGGAAGGAAACAAATGCTTGCCTGGACGGGATTTTCTCTCGCTATCCTTTCACTCATCTGTCTATCGAGATACAACCTTGCCCTAGGAATGACTGTTGCCGCGGTGACGCTTGCCGCATTCACCCTCTCTCTTGCGGAGTTAGGGCAGGCTCTCCTTGCTACGTTTACCGATCCTTCTGTCCTTTTACTGGCAGGCGTGGTTGGCTTGATTCCTATGATTGGAGGAGCGCTCGAAGTCTCCGGACAGATGGATCGTCTTGTAGGAAATATGCGAATTGGCCGCAAGCCGTTCCTTGCGGTTTCTCCCGCCATCTTAGGAATGCTCCCTATGCCGGGAGGCGCCCTCTTGTCCGCTCCGCTTGTGGAGGGTGGGGCAGGCGCTGATACTCCAGCAGACACCAAGGCGGCAGTGAATATATGGTTTCGGCACGCCCTCCTGCTTGTCTATCCATTGGGGCCAGCATTAATTGTCTCCGCCAAGATCGCCAGGCTCGATGTGTATCAGGTGATTATCTTTCTCGCCCCTGCATTTCTGCTGATGTCCGCGCTTGGTTATCTACTACTCTTGCGCTCTGTCGATGGAAAGATTAGATACAAGGGACGTTTTTCGCTTTGTGGAGTAGTAACTCCTTTGCTGATCATTCTTGTTGCGCCAGGGCTTGACTTTGCGGCAAAGCGAGCATTCCACCTTCCCTATCCGGAGATAGGCGTCGCACTGGGTGTAACAGCGAGTTTTGTGCTAGCAGTCGCTGTTGGTCGACTGAAGGCAGCCGATATTAGGAGAGTGTGGCAGAAGATGCGGCCATGGAAGTTCTCGCTGATTATCTTCGCTATGTTCATATTTTTGAATGTCTTTAACCTTTCCGGCATTCCGGAAGCACTTGCCAATATCAACCTTTTGCCCGTGATGTTGTGCGTGGTCGTTGCATTCATATTGGGCATGGTTACCGGCCGCATCCAGACAGCGGCGTCAATAATCATTCCAATCTTTCTCTACAGGTATGGTACGATGTCTAGCGCTGTATTTGCCGTGACCTACTTCGCCATCTTTCTTGGCTATATTATTACCCCAGTTCACCCATGTGTGTCTATTTCAGTTGGGTACTTCTCCACGTCAATGGCAGCTCTGCTAAAAAGATTGTCTGTCCCCGTTGCAATCGCGGTGCTTGTCAATCTAGGCATCGCGTTTCTTATCATCTAGAGAAGTCTTTCTGGTAGGGACATGTTACTGAGATCAGCTTACCTTCTAGGAGCGCCGTGCTACTTCCATATTCCAGCAAAGAGTCCTGAGGGTGACCAATGTCTGGCTTTTTAGTCAGACTTTCCTTCCACCCCTGAGGTGTCGTTTCCTAAGATCAGTACATGAACAAAATTAAAGTAATTACATTTGGATCTAGCCTACATAGCCAAAAAGAGCAATTACAGCTTAAAGAGCGCTTCTTCTCTGAGATTGAGTCGGCCGGTGATCTCTCCATAGAAGAAGTGCGTGCTCCATCGGTGGAAGGGGTTGTCGCTGTTGTCGTGTTGACAGGTGGGGTAGAGCGAGAAGCGCTAAAGCTTATTTCGCTGCTTCCTTCTCCAGTACTGCTGATCGCTTATTCTGGTCACAACGCACTTCCGGCTTCCTTAGAGATCCTTGCGCGCATTCGCCAGGATGGCGGAGAAGGTCGTATCCTATTTGGCTCGCCACAGGAAATAGCTACAGGGCTTTGCCGTGAGCTGCGAGTTACTTCCGCGTGGGAAGCGTTGCGCTTTGCCCGTGTTGGGTTGATCGGAGATCCATCGGATTGGTTGGTGGCAAGCAATGTCGAACCTGCTTTTCTCAAGGGCAGAATGGGAATAGACCTGGTGAGAATAGAGATCGATGAATTGCTCGAGAAGATTTCTTCTGTTTCTCCATCAAGAAAAGAGATCTCCCAATTGGTCAAACAGACACGGAAGGTAAGAGAACCAAGCAAAGATGAGCTACGTGGCGCTGTTGCTATTTACGCGGGCTTGCGGGCATTGGTGGAAGAGCATAGGCTCACGGCATGTAGCATCCGTTGTTTCGATCTGATCGCTTCACTGCGCAACACAGCTTGTTACGCGCTCTCGCGGCTTAACTCCGAACATATCCCCGCCGGCTGCGAGGGCGATCTCCAGGCGCTGTTCTCGCTTTACCTTGGTTATCTGATTAGTGAAGCAAGCGCGTTTATGGGAAATATTTCCTTGATCGACAGCGCACACAGAAGGATAACCCTTGCGCATTGCGCCTGTCCACTCTCACTGGCTTCGAGCTACATCCTTCGCAGCCATTTCGAGTCTGGTATCGGGGTAGGAATCGCGGCACACATCCCAGAGGAGCCGTGTACTCTGTTTCGGTTAGGCGGAGCGCGGCTGAATAAGCTATTCGTTCGTGAAGGAAGAATCCAGAACGCGCCCGTAAGGGAGGATTTGTGTCGTACACAAGTCACGGTGTCAATCTCCGAGCCAATCGACCAGCTTCTGAGAGCGCCATTGGGTAATCATCATATTCTCATACTTGGGCACCATCGTGAGGTTATCGAGGGTTTGTTTGACCGATTTCTACGCGCCTAAGCTTGTCTCTAGCCTCCCAGTCTAATACCATCTCTACATACGGAGGTGTACAGGGTATGGCGGATCGTCAGATGCGAATTACAGCAGATAACGAAGCTCGGCGGGGTTCCTATTCGAACCTTGCTTTAATGTCTCATCGCAAAGAAGAATTCGTGATAGATTTCTTGTTTCTTGATCCTCAGATTCAAACATCCGGGGCCGATCAAGCGCTTCTTACTTCGCGAGTTATCCTTAATCCTGGTCACATGAAGCGGCTTTATCAAGCAGCGGGAGAAAACATTCAAAAATACGAGAAAAACTTTGGGAAGATCGTCCTTCCCCCTACTCTAGGGTAAGGTCCCTGAAGCAGAAGATGGGATTCTTCGGGGAAATGGAAGTAAAACGCTTACCTGAATTGAAAGCGATCATTCTGCGCACAATCCTTGCGCGCAGAATAACCCTTGGGCTATTTGCTGTTATTGCTCTTGTTGTAAAGCTTACAAGCAATATTAGCTATCTCAACCCCCTGTTTTACTCACCTCTTGTCTGGTTTCTGATAACTTTTCCGTTTCAGTACCTGGTGCAGAGACAAAAGAGGGAACGAGCGCTCAATTGGGTACACGCGGGGTTTTTTGTCGCGGAGATAATCATAATCTCCTTCTTTGTTCATCTAATGGGCGGAAGTGAGTGGATCGGAATAAGCTTTTACATGTTTACGGTGATCTACGCCAACTTCTTCCTCCCTCCGTCACAGGGATACCTTATTACGGGCCTTGTTATTGTCCTCTATTCTCTGCTGGTTCTTCTTGAATACATGGGAGCAATTCCTCACCGATCTCTATTTGCCATAGTCGGAGAACCGTACCGTAGCCTTTCTTATAACTTGACAACAATTCTTGCCGGAGCCCTTGGCATTTACGCCACGCTCGCTTACACCGTTCGATCCTTTACTAGGATCTATGCCAACAAGAACCGTGCTTTGGCCGATAGAGAGCTCCAACTTGCCAATCTGTCGAAACAGTTGCTCAGCGCGCAAGAGGAGGAGCGACGACGGATTGCACGCCAATTACACGACAAGCTTGGTCAGTCCTTAGCCGCAATCAAGCTCCATCTTGCCAGTTTGCGCGCGTATCTTCCCGAGGAAAGAGAAGAAGAGATCGCTCAGATTATTGACCAGGCAATAACAGAGACTCGCACACTTGCCTACTCGATTCGACCCCCGCTGCTCGATGATCTCGGACTTGCCCCGTCGTTACGGCGGCTAGCAGAGATGACCGAAACGGCAAGCTCATTGCAGGTAAGTCTGCATATACGGGAAAAACCCCGTCTGCCGGAAGAAATCGAGAGCCTGCTCTTTAGCGCGGTTCAAGAGGCGATCGAGAATGTGCGGAAACATGCCCATGCCAAGCATGTTGACGTAAGGCTTCGCCATGAGACAGGAAAGATTGTTCTGTCGGTAAAGGATGATGGAATTGGTTTTCGTCCTCAAGATCCGCAAGGGCTGGGACTGCAAGGACTCTGCGAGCGAGTGAAACTAGTTGGTGGGCAAGTGCTGATTAGTTCTACGCCGGGGAACGGATCACAGGTCACAGTGGAGGTTCCTCATGAAACAGATTCGCGTAGCCATAGCTGATGACCATGCGCTCGTTCGTGAGGGACTCGTTCGACTTCTATCTTCTTATCCCGCGATTGAGGTAGTGGGAACCGCAAAGGACGGCGCTGCCGCGATTGAGCTCGCGAAGGATGAGCAACCAGAAGTCTTTCTCCTGGATATGGCTATGCCTCAATTGAATGGCCTCGCCGCCATCCCTTATGTAAAGACGGTCTCGCCAAAGACGCGCATCCTTATCCTTTCCATGTATGATGAGGCAGAGTATGCACGGGCCGCGCTGGAAAAAGGCGCGGCAGGTCTTGTTTCCAAGACGATCTCGGCAGATGATCTTTATGCTGCTATTGTTGACGTTGCCCAAGGAAAGTGCCTCTCAGTAAAGAAGCCGCTTACCGCCCGCGAGCGGGAAGTTGTTGCCTTGCTTGCGGACGGAAAGACGACTGACCAAATTGGCTCTAGCCTAGGGATAAGCACGAAAACGGTTGGGCACCATTGCCAGCGAGCGATGGAGAAACTTGACATTCATACCCGCGCGGGGCTTATTTCTTACGCGGGGCGGACAGGCCTGAATCGTGACAGTTGATACATTTACCCTATTCCCGTCCGTCTTTGTTTGAGGTAGAATAGTTTGGCATGAATAGAATCCGGGTGGTACTAGGAGATGATCATAACCTTGTTCGTCAAGGGATCAGGGCTCTTCTTGCTCTGTCTCATATCTGTGTTGTAGCGGAGGCGAAAGATGGTCGTGAGCTTGTCAAACAGGTCAAAGAGCTGGCGCCAGAGATAGCGCTGGTTGACATTTCTCTACCCTTACTGAATGGCATTGAGGTGGCACGCAAGATGAGGCGCGTTGCGCCAGGAACAAGAGTAATCTTCCTTACCATGTATCAGGATAAGGGATATGTTACCCAGGCTCGCGAGGTTGGAGCGTGGGGATATGTGCTGAAAGAGGAAGCCCCGGAACGATTAATAACAACAATAGAGGCGGTAGCGAATGGGAGGCATTGCTTTCCCTCGGAACTGGCAGGTGAAACTGTCAGAATAGAGGGGGAAAAGCTTGGCCCACGCGAACGGGAAGTGTTGCAGTTGATCGCGGAAGGGAAAAGAAATAAGGATATTGCAGGAATCATGACCCGTAGCTTGCACACGGTTCGAAACCATCGAGCACATATCATGAGAAAACTTGGCGTACACACAGCGGCTGGGCTTGTACAAGCAGCGAACGAGATGGGGCTCGTGCGGCTGGAAGCGTTGAGGGACAAGTCATGAATCTACCAAGATTGCTTCTACGCTACCGCGCATTGATCATTGAAGGTCTTACCAGAGCCTTACATGGAGAATCTTCCTTACACGCCATTCTGCGTTATCACGTAGGATTGGAAGACCGCCAAGGAGAAGCAATCGAAGGTGTAGGGAAGCTCTTACGGCCAAGCCTAGTCTTATTTGTCGTAGAAGAACTGCGCGGAGATGTGGAAAAAGCCCTTCCGGGAGCGCTTAGCATTGAGCTTACCCACAACTTCTCACTCATCCACGATGACATTGAGGATTGTGATCTGGTGCGCCGTGGCCGCCCGACGGTCTGGAGCTTGTACGGAGTGAAACAGGGGATCAACGCTGGCGACCTGATGCAGACAGTGGCTATGTCACAGGCGCTTATTGCTGGCAGAGCAGAGGCAAGCGCGTTGTCAGAAGCTACCGCAGAAATGATTGAGGGCCAGGGGTTAGACCTTCAATTTGAAGAAGAAGAGATAGGGATTGCTCGTTATTTGGAGATGGTCGATAAGAAAACAGGCGCTTTGATCCGCTGCGCTTTTCGCCTTGGGGCGCTCCTTGCCGGAGCTTCTCCAATCCTAGAGGAAACACTGATGGCCATTGGACAAGAACTTGGGCGCGCGTTTCAAATTCGGGACGACCTGCTCGGAATCTGGGGAGACGGAGTACAGACCGGCAAGCCACAAGGATCAGATATCCGACAGAAGAAGAAAACGCTTCCTATCGCGGTCGCGTTTGCTCGTGCTGTGGGCGAGGAGTGCGCGATCCTGCGCCAGATTTATGGAAAAGCAGAGCTTACAGATACGGATGTAGGGCGTGTTATTGTGGTACTGGAGAAACTGGGGGCCAAAGATGTGGGAGAAAAAATGGTTGCCGATCATCTTTCACACGCAGATGACAAGCTGAGAAATGTTCCGCTTTCAGTCCGTGGCAAAGAAGAAGTGAATGAACTAATTGACTATCTGGCAAGGAGGGAGAGGTGAAACGGCCTCTAAAACTTGATCTTAAGATGGCAAAGTACTTGATACTGCAAAAGGCAAAACGCAGAAAGCGCTTTCCATTTGTGACCATGCTTGAGCCCTTGGAGGCGTGCAATCTCCACTGCATCGGTTGTGGCCGTGTTATTGAGTATAAGGACGTTATGGACAGAAGATTATCCATAGAGGAGTCACTTTCTGCTGTCCACGCGTCCGGGGCTCCCATTGTCTCTATTTCCGGAGGCGAGCCTCTCTTGCATGAGCATATTGAGGAGATTGTGCGCGCAATTCTCGACGAAAAGCGCTTTATCTACCTATGTACAAATGGTCTCCTTGTTGAAGAGAAATTGGATCTATTCAAGCCAAATCCTTATTTTTCGTTTGTTGTCCATCTTGATGGAACGAACAAGATCCATGACAGCGTAACCCAGCGAGTGGGTAGTTATGAAACGGCTATTGCTGGAATCCGCGAAGCGCTTGCGCGGGGATTTCGTGTTAACACGAACAGTACGTTATTTCATGGTTCAGATGTACAGGATCTCCACTCGCTGTTTTCCACCCTTACTAGTATGGGAGTGGAGGGGTTGATGGTTTCCCCAGGTTATGCGTATGAGGATGTTTCCGATCGAGAACTGTTTCTGCAACGGCAGGAGTCGATTGCCGTTTTTCGTAAGGCACTGGATACAAGTAAGGGCTTTCCGTTTTATAACAATCCTCTCTATCTTGACTTCCTGCGTGGCGAACGGCAATACGACTGCGCGGCGTGGACAACCCCAACTTATACGACACTCGGATGGCGAAAGCCTTGTTACATCCTGGCAGACAAACATACTGACGATATCAGCGAGTTGTTCGATCCACAGCTGTGGGAAAGCTACGGGCCCGGGAAAGATCGTCGTTGTGTCAACTGCATGATGCACTCTTCATTTGAGGGAGCAAGCATTCTGCACGCGTTTTCCCACCCCATTGACCTTATCAGTGTAGTTCGTGAGGAACGGAGAAGATGATAGTAGTTGCTGCCTGTTTTAAAAGTGAAACTATCTGGATACCGCATCTCTCCGGAGCCGATATTGTTCATACACCAATGGGCGAAGCAGCCTATAGTGTATTGGAGGAAGCTCTGGATGCTCGTGAATCCCCAACCATGATCCTGTCCACTGGCTTCTGTGGGGGGATTGACCCATCCCTGCGTACAGGCGAAATGGTGCTAGCGGAACAGATTCTGTATCAACAAGAGGAAATCACGGTTGACCACACACTAGTTCGTCGAGCCCAACAAGCGCTTAAAGACGCGGGTATTGATTTTGTCTCGGGGCGCACATCTTGTACAGACAACATTGCTAGCAAAGTGGACGAGAAAAGCAATCTGAGAAAGAAGGGGGCGATCGCGGTTGATATGGAGAGTGGAATACTCGCTCGCCTGGCCAAAGCAAAGGGGATTGACTTTCTCATGTTGGGTGGGGTTCTCGACTCTGCTAGTAGTTCCTTGCCATTCACAACCAACAAATGTATTGGTAGCTCCATTCTCATGCATCCATTGGCTTCCCTTCGTCTATCATTGCTTGCTTTGATTGCGGGACGAGCCATTGGCCGGGCGATCCCCGTTGTGACGCGCGCGTTTTCCGGAGGAGTGAATGACTAGAAAGGCAGTTCGGATAGGGAAAGTCCAGATTGGTGGTGGCGCTCCAGTTGTTGTTCAGTCGATGACCAACACCGACACCAGTAATGTACGGGCGACTGTTGCCCAAATCCACCGCTTGACACAGGCAGGATGCGAGATTGTTCGTGTGGCCGTTCCTAGTCTTGAGGCAGTTGGCGCGCTTCCCGAGATCAAGAAACAAATTTCGATTCCACTTGTTGCTGATATTCACTTTGACCATCGGCTTGCCTTGGGCGCGATCGAAGCCGGAGTAGACAAATTGCGCCTAAACCCTGGCAATATCACCGACGCGAGAAAGATCACTCAAGTGGTGCAAAAGGCCAAAGCGGCAAGGATCCCAATCCGCGTTGGCGCTAACTCAGGATCGATAGCCAGAGAGTTTCTTGATTCACGTGGACATGTGACTGCTGCCGGAATGGTGAAAAGTGTTATCAATCAGGTCCACCTGTTGGAAAGCTTGGATTTCCCCGACATTGTAATTTCTGTCAAAGGGACCGATGTGCCAATGACAATCGACGCGTATCGAGAGATTGCAAAACAGTTTAATTACCCTCTCCATATTGGGATTACAGAGGCGGGCGGGCCGCGGGAAGGATCAGTCCGTTCAGCGGTCGGTCTGGGGATTCTTCTTGCCGAGGGATTGGGAGATACGCTTCGTGTTTCCCTCACCGGCGACCCAGTAGAGGAGGTGCGCGTTGCCTATGAGATTCTAAGGTCACTTAACTTGAGAAACAGGGG
>JAUWOJ010000067.1 GCA_030612175.1 Candidatus Bipolaricaulota bacterium
ATCCCCTACGACGACAAAGTGACGAAGATGATGATCCAAGGGAAGTGCGCAGTAGAGGACAGGGATAGCCAAGCCGGTGAGGCGATGCGGGACATCTTCAGCAGATTTACAGAGACTTTCAAGTGATTGGCAATAGCAGCACCCCGACAATATACTCGTATTCCTGTAAACAGTTGAGATTGATGGACAAGTCTTGTGGATGACTTGTCCGCGATCGCATAAGCCGAAGGGATAGGAGGATGCATAAACGAAAAAGTGGAAGTATCATTTGTGATTGGTATCGTTCTTTAAGCCAAAGTTCTCAGAGCTCCTCGAACAAGTGGTTAATCGATTCAACTGGCTATACTTATGCGCTCGATGAATTTGGTAGAAGAAAAGGCTCCTCACACTTCAGGCAAGCTTTTCTCTCGCCCGTTCGTTTCACTCACTCAACACGCCAGGAGCGATGAAGCAGTTAAATAGTTGATTGGTTGAATAGTTGATTGGTTTGATTCGTTCAATTGGTTAAGTAAGGAAGGGCGAACTGAAAACTGACAAGACAGTCGGCAGTCGTGAAGCAGCTGGCAGTCGAAAAATGGTGATGCGTAATGGGTGAAGAGTAACGAGTGAAAAGCCAGTTGAGTGGTTGAATAGTTGATTGGGAAGAGCGAACTGAGAACTGACGACTGGGAACTTCCTTTGCTGACGGCTGATAGCTATTTCTAAATAACCGAACACTGATGACTGAAAACTAGTTTCATCTCATAATGTTGATTTGCAGGAAGAGGCGACGTATTGAGAACCACAAAGTGTACCCCCTGGTGGACTACTTTGGAACTTTTGAGTGGCCGAAACCCGAAATACTAGCGGCACTATGTGCACGGCGATCCGGAGTAAGCGCGGAATAGGATATTCCAGGTTCACTAGCCGAGAAGTCTCAGTTTCCTATGGGTACGGTTGCATGCTGAATTCACCTTTGACGAGTAAGAAGAGACAAATCAGAGAAAGTTCTCAACAAAATCGGACAATCTGCCTCCTAGATATCCTCTCAGAAATCGGGCGGCAATTCTTGCCTGCCATTTAGAAGCTTGCTACAGTTGCCCACGTTATTCAAGTAATTTTACTACTTACTCTTCCGGTTCTGAAATATAGTACGTGTATTCTAACCTATGTGGCTCAGGGCTAGTGTAAGTTCCAGTGTCAGCTTTGATTATGAACCTGTAATTACCGGACACAAAATTGTCTTTTGGGGTAGTAAACGTACATTGGATTTGTTTCCGACAACCAGCAAGTATCTCACTACTGTCGGTGCTACAATAGCCATCAACCTGCCATCCATCAGGGCTAATCGAATATTCATTGAAAGAAGGAAGTTCGAGGTCTTTGGTAGTTAGGTTTTCTATCGCAAGCCAGATCGCAAAACTGTACTCATTTTCATCAGCCCATGAGTGACTTGCTTCCGGAGTATGATGAGTGATGTCCATAGCCCACTCATCAGTCTTGATTTTTCCTTCTCCAGGGTCAAGCTGAAATATTGCCCCAGTTATTTTTGACTTTACTTCACTTAACAGTTCTATCGCTCTATCAATATCGCCCCCATCTATATGCTCTTGGGCTGTTTCTAGCAACTCCACTATTTTGTTCTTAGGGAAGTCTTCTGAGTTGCCGTAAGAAATTACCCCAACTGTAAAGAGGATAACTAAAGTCAGTATTACCCATGTTTTTGATCGAGAAATCATTTCTTACCTCCTATCTTTCCCTTTTACTTATGTATAACCATCCTCAATTGCTTACGCAAGTACAATCTTGCTGGTGAAAAAAGTACTAGCTAAGCTTCAATACGGAGTTGGAGAGACTAATCTCCTTGTTAACGAGCTAAGAGACAGAATCTGGTTCCTAGAAGAGGAAAACCGTCACCTGTGGGGCTTAATTGGCGATTTTAAGGATCAGTTGGCTCTGCCACCGGGAGAATAAGCCGGCATCTGTTTATTTGGCTGCTGCGGTCTGCCAATTAGGTCAGTGCAGGTTTCTCCTTGTTGCTAGCGCATATAGAAGGAAACAAAGGTTGCCACAGGACGATTGGTGAGCCGCTGAGACAAACGCTTCGGAAAGGTGCACAGCGTTTGTTGGAAAAAGGTCCCGCCCTGATGACAAGAACTCATGGAGTTCTCCCGCAAGGGTAGTCAGGGCGGTCAATATTCCTAGCAGTAGTACGCCCGAGAGGATTCGAACCTCTGGCCTGCGGTTTAGGAAACCGCTGCTCTGTCCAACTGAGCTACGGGCGCATTCAGAATTCTTCTAGCATCAAGTACAACTGTTTAGCCGCTGCCTGTTCTGCTTCTTTCTTGCTTCGACCCCGGCCTACTCCTCTATGGGCGCCAATCGATACGGTGACGGTAAAGCTCTTATCATGTTCCTTCCCTTTAGCGCTGCCGGCAGTATATTTCGGCCTAGAATTGAACATGTGTTGCGCTGTTTCCTGCAACATGCTCTTGTAGTCACCACCTGCTGATTGCTCAACGAGCAGCAACTCGATGTCATCCTTGAGATAGCGCAGCACGAACTTGGCCGCGTAAGAGAAACCTCGCTCAAGAAAGATAACACCTACCAATGCCTCAAAAGCATTGCCCAGAATAGATGAACGTACTTGTGCGCCATTTGCCCTCTCGCCTTTCCCTAAGCGGAGAAATGAGGATAGGCCAAGTCGTTCCGCTTTCTCGTTCAGGACCGGCCGACTGACAGCGACGGATTTCGCCTTGGTGAGCCTACCTTCATTTAAGTCAGGGTAGCGCGTGTACAGGTAACTCGTAACAGCAAGGCCAACCACAGCATCGCCAAGGAATTCAAGCCGCTCATTTGAACCGCGCGCCTCTTGTCGCTCGTTAACGTACGAGCTATGCAGAAAGGCATGCTCCAATTTGTCCGCGCTTATCTTGAGACGCAGCTCTCTCGCCAATTGTTCGATCGGTTTTTCAGTCATAATTGAAGTGTTAGGGCGGGAGGATTCGAACCTCCGATCACGGCTCCAAAGGCCGCCGCCTTACCGCTTGGCTACGCCCTAAAGGTAAGATCCTCTGTAGTAAGGTCGGTTGAGGTTAGTGGCTTTTCTTCCCCAACAACAGACCTGTACTTTGCAAGAATAATCTCTTCCATGCTCACTCGGAACTGGTTGTTGATGGGATGTGCTGTGTCGCGGAATTCTCCGTTCTTAATCTCTCTGCTTGGCATGGCGATAAACAGCTTTTCCTTCCCTTGAATGACTTTTACGCTGTGGATGATAAACACATCATCAAAGACTACGGAACAAAAGGCCTTCAAATTTCCCTCACTGCGCATCGGTCGTACTTCTACTCTAGTTATTTCCACGCTTGAGATCTCTCCCTATGCAAGAAATAGTAACCTGACCATCTTAACGAAAATTGTAGAGGCTTTCAATTGGCACTTGCCCTTATTCCACAAACTCGAACGTTGTCACGCCTTCCCCGCCTTCGCGTGGCGTTGCCGGCCCATAACTCTTGACAGAAGAATACGAAGACAAGTAATCGCGCACGCTATCACGCAAGGCACCTGTCCCTTTTCCGTGTAGGATGCTTGCCCGTTTAATATCGGTAAGCAGAAGACGATCTAGATATATCTCCACTCTTGGTAATGCCTCGCTAATCGTCATCCCGCGTATGTTGAGTTGTAGGCTGATATGATCTTGTTCGGGGAGCTGCAGCCTCGAAGTACGCGGTTTGCTCTTCAGAATTGGTCTTGCTGGCGCAAGATCCGACACATCGGTACGGAGTTTGATTCCATCGACTTCCACACTGACCCTTCCCTTTTGGGAAACGTGGATGATCCGACCATTTGCCCGTACGCTACGAACATACACAATACCACCGCTTCGCAGGTCTTCAGGTACGATCTGCTCGCCTTCTTTCTGGGAAGCATTGAATTCTTCTTCTTCCCGCTTAAGAGATTGGCGCAACCCCGTAATTTGCTGATACTCGTCCCTTATCTCCTGTTCTGGGCGATTTGCATTAATCGCGCCTAGCAACTTCTCGATACGTTCTTGTCCTTGACGAAGGAAGGAATCTAGCTTTCTCACACGCGCGGGAAGTTCCTCTACCTTCGCCTGCTCAAAAGACGCGAGCCGCTGGTTGTAGGTTTCTTTCAACTCTTGCGCACAAGAGAGCTCTCCCTGAAGCTGCTTGCGATGATGGAGCATCTGCTGTCTGGTATGTTGAAGATCCCTGATGATATCTTCTGTTTTGATCTGTTCTTGTGAAAGAAAGCGGTGAGCGCGCTCCACTATTCGATTAGCAAGCCCCAAGCGATGGGCGATGACAAAAGCGTTGCTCTGACCAGGAATTCCTTCAACTACCCGGAAGGTTGGCGACAGTGTACTAACGTCGAATTCCATAGAAGCTGTTTTGACTGCTGCTCGACGAATGGCGAAGTACTTGAGCGCTGTGAGGTGCGTAGAAACAGCAACGAATGCCTTCTTCTCCAGTAGTTCCTCTAGAATGCTCAGCCCTAGTGCTGCGCCCTCTTGCGGATCGGTCCCTGCCCCTAATTCATCCAGAAGAATCAATGAGTGACTGTCAGCAACGCTCAACGCATTAACGATATTTTGCATGTGCCCAGAAAAAGTGGAAAGATTCTGCTCTAGTGACTGTTCATCACCGATATCGGTTCGTATCCTGGAGACAATGGCAAGTTCACTATCTGGTGAGGCAGGAATAGGGATCATCGATTGTACCATGAGCGTCAGAAGGCCGACTGTCTTCAAGGTTACCGTTTTCCCTCCGGTATTGGGCCCTGTAATAACTACCATTCGAGCATCATCTCCAAAGGAAAGGGTAATTGGGACTACCTTTTCTTCCGTAAGGAGAGGATGGCGCGCGTCGATCAGGGAAATGGAATCCGAAAGCCTGGGAAATGTGCATCTGTGAACAGCGGCATAGGATGCACGAGTAAAGAGGACATCAATACGGGTAAGGATTGCCTGATTCCGCAACAGTAGACGCTCTGTGCTTCTGACTTCCTGTGTTAGCTCGCGCAAGATGCGCAGCCTTTCCTCGCGAACTAAGCTCTCCAACTCTGCAATGGCATTGTTCTCTGCCACAAGTGAAGTCGGTTCGGCATACAGCGTTTGCCCAGTAGCGGAGCGATCGTGTACCACGAATTTCATCGCGCCAGTTGCTCCACTTCTGATTGGGATAACCAACCGGCCAGAGCGACGGGTGATCACTGCCTCGCTTATCAAATCGGGGTTACGGTCAATCAGCGATTGAAGTTTGTGCTGGATTTCTCCCTCAAGGGTCTGTTTCTTTCGTATCAACCTGGCAAGAGTAGGCGATGCATCTATGCGAATCGCACCATTTTCATCAATTGTGTTGGAGATCTGTTGAGCGAGTCTTTTCGGAATAGACAAGCGTTCAGCTAATTCGCATAGAAGAGGCAGTTTGTTTTGTGAGGTAAGCTGGTCCCGAATTCCGCGCGTGGCTTCGATCGTTCGCAGAATCACGAGTAGTTCTTCTCCATTCAACGAAACATGTTTCTTGATGTCATGGAACATAGGAGCAAGGTCGCGCACCCCGCCAAGTGAGAAATTGCTCGCCTGTTCGAGAAATGACATAGCTTCTCCTGTCTCGGCTATCCCTTGCTCTATTAAGACTGGATCGTCCGTTGGCTCTAGAATGTCGATTGCTTGCTTGGCAAGCGATGAAAAACAGAAGTTCTTCAGCAGTTCTTTCAGGCGATCGTATTCTAGACTGTGTAGTGTCTTAAGGCTGGCAACTGTCATTTGCTCATAGCGCTCCCTCCCGTAGAAGCTTATTCGCCGTTGTCATCATCTCGTTGATGATCGCTTCTACAG
>JAUWOJ010000019.1 GCA_030612175.1 Candidatus Bipolaricaulota bacterium
CGTCCTCACTGCGAGAAATGCTGGGATTATCAACACCATTCCGCGAGCGATTGCGAGCATAGAGACAACCCAGGCGCTTAAGATCCTCCTTGGTTCGCCCGAGTTTCCGGTGAAGCTCATCACCTACGATATCTGGCGGAATACTTTCAACGCTCAGGAGATTCACAGGGCCGAGCATTGCCCCTGCTGTAGCGAGGGGCACTACGAGTTCCTTGATTGAGAAGCATGGTTGGAAATACCTGGCTGTCGCTGGCTAGTCTTATCCTCCGCCAATTGGGGGAAGGAAGGCAATCCTGTCCCCTTCGGAAAGAGATGTCTCTAGGCCGCCCAGGAAGCGAATGTTTCGACCGTTCACTATGATGTTGATATAACCCTCCGCAACGCCTTTCTCCAACTTCTCTTGTAGCGCGGGGTGGCTCTGGTAAAGCTCTTTCAACGCCTCGCTGATCGCGGCATGAGGAGGAAGCAGGACGCTTGCCGTCGAAATACCGGCGAAATTACCTATTCCACCGAAGAGTTTCACCGTGACTTCCATCTTCTCTTCACTTGACATAGGTTGTCATTCACCCCCCCTGAGTCTATCAGTTTAACACCTAAGCTTGCTCTTTCCGAGCGGCCACCGGTGGAATCACGACCCCTCCTGGAAAAACGTGAGTATGTCCCATCCATTATAATTTTCGGACGTGTTGATCCCACGGACACTGTTCCTCTTCTCCTTTGCCGGAGGGTTGACACGCTTACCTTTTTCACTATACTGATCTTTGCATGGACTCGCAAGGAAACACAGTAAATCGAAAGCACATGCTAACCGGACATCGTCGACAGGTGATTCTGGAGCAGCTTAACTCGCATATGGTTGTGAAAACCTCGGAGCTGTCGGAGACCTACGCTGTCTCGCCGATGACGATCCGCAACGACCTGAACGCTCTTGCCCAACAAGGCCAACTTGTGCGTGTCCACGGCGGCGCAATCGCGCGACAGTGGTTGACAGCCGAACCCTCCTATGATGACAAAGCGAACATAAACCGCCTAGAGAAGGAGGAAATTGGACGACGGGCGGCGGAGTTGATCGAGGAAGGGATGGCCGTTTTCATCGGGAATGGGACGACCACAATGGAGACCATCAGACACCTTCCGCGGGATAGACGATTTCGCGTCTTCACCAACGCCTTGAACCATGCCCTCGAGGTCAGCAAGCTCTCACATGTGGAAGTGTTCGTTGTTGGTGGTTGTCTGCGCGAGGTATCCCTGGCAATGGTTGGCCGATTGGCGCATCAAGCCCTGAAGGGGATCTATTTTGATCTTGCTTTCCTTGGGGTAAATGGCATATCAATCGAGCATGGCTTGACGATCCCTTCATTAGAAGAGGCCGAGACAGCAGCGGAGATTATTCGGCACTCGCAACGAACAGTTATCGTAGCTGATCACACGAAGTTTGGGAATATAGCTCACGGAAAGATTGCCGATATCACGGATATCGACGTTATTATCACCGACCCGGAATTGGATCCCGGCGTTGTGGAAAACCTCTCTAATTTGGATGTCGAGATCAATGCTGTTATGTTGTGATAGGAGGTGAGTACAGAAAAAGGTTTCGCTGCAAGCGGAGAGACTGAGACTGACCGTAACGATTAGCGAAAAGAAGGAAGGAGGTAACAAGTGAAACGCGTATTACTGTTTGTTATGTTGGCACTTCTTGTTATGTCAGGGTTAGTATTTGGCGAGAATCTCCAAAGATATGAAGATGTGGAGGGAACCGTTAACTTGAAGTTCTACTATGTCGTTGGTGTTGCAGGAGCATTAGCAACAGTAATCGATGGCATGGTAGATGAATTCAATAGGAGCCACGCTAAGATTGAAGTCGAACCTGTGTATTGCGGAAATTATAACGATACCATGACCAAAGTTCAGACTGCTGTTCTAAGCGGGAATCCGCCTGATGTTTTTGTGGTAGAGATCTCTGAACTTTACACATTGTTGGGAATTGATGGGATCATCCCATTGGACAAGTACATCGAAATGGACGGCGGAGTAGAGTTCACTGGGCAGTATTTCTCTGCGCTATACGACAACGCTAGAGCTGATGGTCAAATTTGGGGACAGCCATTCCAGAGGAGCACCCCTATACTCTACTGGAACAAGGATCTGTTCGCGAAACATGCAAAAGAGCTTGAGTCCCAGGGGCTTGATCCGACTCGGGCGCCCAGGACATGGTTTGAACTGGAGAAATACGCAGAAATTCTTACAGAACGAGAAGGCAGCAAGACAAACGTCTGGGGGTGTATTCTCCCTGGTGGATGGAACGACTGGATCTTTGAGTCTTTCGTTTATCAAAACGGAGGAATGTTAATAAGTGCAGATGCAGAGACTTCTGGTTTTGGCTCTCTTGAGGTTCTCCAAGCCCTCACTTTTTGGCATAAATTGACCAACGAATTGAAAGTCAGCCCTCCCTTGCGTCCCTGGAACCAGACCCCTCTTGACTTCGCTGGCGGGCACGCTGCCATGATGTACTATTCAACAGGAGGCTTGCCGCTGATTCGAGCGCAAGCGAACTTCGATTTTGCCGTGGCTTTTCAGCCCATGCAAATCCAATACGGAGTCCCTGTCGGCGGTGGCGACTTCCACATCTCAAAGGACATACCACCGGAGAATCAGGACGCAGCATGGGAGTTCATCAAGTTTATGACCTCGCCAGAAATGGCAGCTCAATGGAGTAGGGAATCCGGTTATATCTGCATCAACAAGCTAGGACTTGACTTACCAGAGATGAAATCGTATCTTGAAGAATACCCCAATGCATCCCTGGCCGCGCAACAACTTACGTATTCTTACTCCAAAATCATGGCGCCAAACTTCCAGGAGATCCGGAAGCTCTTTGTGGTTAATCTAGACGCCATGATGCAAGGATTACAGTCGCCGCAGGAAACACAGGAGAGGCTTCATGTTGGTGTTCAACTGATCCTTGATGAGTATTAAGCTTTTGGACTGAACCCGAGGAGCGATCCATTTCCCTGCTTGATCGCTCCTCTTTCTTTATAAACGGGTTTTTCTGCACCAAGGGACAGGAAGGACAATCCAGGAAGTATAAGGGGTTATTTTCGTGGGGCAGAAAATACGGCCGAAGGGTGTGGACATGTGTTGGTTGTTGTCTCTAACACGACGGTAGAGTTTTGTCACCATGCTTGCCTCGTTTTGTCAGACGGGTTAAGTTATTCTAAACTACATGGTGGGGGGGTTACCACAGTGTATAAGACAAAGCGAAGATACTTGACAATCTTTATCTGCTTGCTTCCATCGTTGGTTTTCTTGGGCATTTTCACATATTATCCTATCGTTGATGCCTTACATTTAAGTCTTTATAAATCTAATGCCTTCACCCCCCAACCGATATTTCAATGGTTCGACAATTACGTACGTTTTTTTGGGAACCCAATTTTTTGGGAGGTTGTAACTAACAACGTAATTTTTGCGGTGGGGACTATTTTTCCCACGATGCTTCTTGCTCTGTTCTTTGCAATCTTGGTCAACGAGGTGAAGTTAAAGTCGCCCTTTAGATTGGCACTGTTTTATCCTCTGTTGGTTCCCTATGCTGCAGCCGCGATGGTTTGGGTATTCATGTACGATCCTAGTCTAGGGCCAATCAACAAGCTCTTAGGAATATTCGGAATTCATTCCATTGGGTGGCTGGGTGATCAGCGATATTCTTTGTTAGCGATTATGCTAATGACGGTATGGAAAAATGTTGGTTATTACATGTTAATATATTTGGCTGGACTTCAGAACGTCCCTGCTGAACTTTACGATGCAGCGAGAACCGACGGCGCCAATTGGTTCTTGAAACATCTTCACGTTACTCTCCCCCTCCTAGGTCCCTCCACTTTATTCGTTTTTGTTGTTTCCATCATTCAATCATTCAAGGTCTTTACGCAAATTTACTTAATGACTGAAGGAGGACCTGGGTACAGTTCAAATGTGTTAATCTATTATACATACGAATATGCCTTCAAATTTTGGCAGCTAGGAAGAGCATCAGCCTTGACGTCCATAATGATTCTAATCCTGCTGTTTCTGGTATTGATAGTGTTTGGTGTATTCGGAAGACGTATCACTTACCAAGCTGGTTAAGCGAGGAATGCTATGTTTATAAGAAAAACTGATGCGGGCAACTGGATCAGGTACTCCATACTCGTCGTTACGTCTTTGATCATGTTGTTTCCTTTCTATCTAATGATCATAATGGCTTTCAAGGACCCTAAGTCAATCTTAGCTGGTGGTTACTTGGCTCCTTCTTTGGAGCCGACGGTTAGCAATTTTGTTCGTGTTTTTGAGGCTGCAAGCTTTCTAACCTACCTGGAGAATACAGTGCTTGTTGTTACGGGAATACTGTTGCTGCAGCTTTTGTTGATCATTCCAGCTGCCTACGTTTTCGCGAGACTCAAATTCAGAGGCTCAGGATTATTATTCATAGTCTACGTCATTCAGATAATGCTACCGCTAGAAGCTCTGATTCTGCCAAACTACCGAATTATGAACTCTTTCGGACTTATTAATACCCGGATAGCTATGATACTTCCCTTTGTTGGGAGTGGATATTGCGCCTTCTTGTTGAGGCAGGCATTTAGGCAAGTTCCCCAATCGTTAGAGGATTCAGCTATTATAGATGGTTGCGGCCACTTGAGATTTATATGGTCGGTTCTCTTGCCACTTTCAAAACCCACACTCATAGTCTTCTCACTGATAAGCGTTGCAACCCATTGGAATGATTATTTGTGGCCTCTCATTGTTACAGATAGCAATAGAGTGAGAACGCTGACTATAGGGTTAGGAATGTTCGTTCAGCACGAATCTGGTGCCGACTGGGGCATGTTAATGGCGGCAACTCTCTTTATTTCATTGCCTCTAATACTCTTATTTGTAGTCTTACAAAGAAGGTTTATTGAAAGCTTTCTGACGTCGGGTTTGAAAGGTTGACAAATTATGTATAACACAAAACTTCTCGAAAACTTATGGGGTGCTTAGATATGATACAAGGCTACTTACGTGAGGTTTCCCTGGTCGCGGTCGAGCGATTATTAGCTTACCAGGCTCTGAAGGGAATCTATTTTGATCTGGCATTTCTTGGGGCGAATGCCATCTCGATCGACCACAGCTTGACGATTCCTTCCCTAGAAGAGGCAGAGACAGCGGCGGAGATAGTCGGGCACAGTCAACGAACGATCGTTGTAGCCGATCACACGAAGTTTGGCATTGTGGCCCATGGAAAGCTGGTCGATATCACGGATATCGACGTTATTATCGCCGTCGGGGCAATGGCGGTAATCGAGTTCGTCTACCCGCGGAACCAATACTTGTGGCCGTTGATTGTCCTTATCCTGTTCAGGAAAAGCTTCACGCAAGGGATTGCCATGCAATCGCAGAAGTAGCTATGGTTAACGGATATCTGCTCGACCTAGACGGGACGATCTACCTTGGCAAGCGCCTCATCACAGGGGCAGCAGAGGCCGTCGAGACGCTTCGCGCGCGAGGACGACGGATCGTCTTTCTCACCAACAAACCGCTCTACTCGCGCCAGGAATACGCGAAAAAACTCACGACTTTCGGCATTTCAACGAAGGAAGACGACGTCATTAGCTCATCCTATGTGCTCGCCCGCTATCTTGCCGATCGTGCTCCTGGGGCCAGAGTGTACGCGATCGGAGAGCCGCCATTACTGGCGGAGCTGGAGCAGGCCAGGCTGTCGCTCTGCGATGACCCAGAGAGGATCGAGTACGTAATCGCCGCCTTCGATCGGACGTTCGACTACAGAAAACTGAACATCGGCTTCCAGGCGATCCGGCGTGGCGCACACTTCGTGGCCACAAACCCCGA
Source organism: Candidatus Bipolaricaulota bacterium (assembly GCA_030612175.1). Taxonomy (GTDB): domain Bacteria; phylum Bipolaricaulota; class Bipolaricaulia; order UBA7950; family UBA9294; genus JAUVYF01. Next base: position 5,869 of record JAUWOJ010000019.1, read on the forward strand.
TCGCACCTGCCCTGTCGACGGGGGGGAGCTACCCGATGCAGCAGGGGTGATCGCAGCGCTGGAGGCGACGACTGGAAAGCAAGTGGAGATAGCGGTGGGAAAGCCATCGCCGTACATCGTGTCTGTGGCACTCGACCGGCTCGGGGTTCCCCGCGAGCAGTGCGCCGTGGTTGGCGACCGGCTAGAGACAGATATTCGGATGGCCAAGGCGGCTGGGCTGACTGCCATCCTTACCTTAACTGGGATTACCTCACGCGCAGATCTTGTTTCGTCCAACATAGAACCGGACTATGTGATCGAGAACATCGCTGCCCTCACCGATCTTGACGAGAGGCTAAACTAAGATATTGCACCTAAGAGGGAGATACGCATGACAGAGAAGACAGTACGCGTAGCGGTGGAAACAATTCACAGCTTCATGATCGACGTCTTTACCGCCCTCGGCGTACCGCGGGATGAAGGGAAGACATGCGCTCAGGTTCTCATCACCTCAGACCTATGGGGGATCGAATCACACGGCGTGGGGCGGCTTAAGATGTATTACGACCGCGTCAAACAGGGAATCCTCTCCACGACAACAGAGTTTGAGATCGTCAAAGAGACGGAGACTACCGCCCTTGTCGACGGGCACAACGGGATGGGACACGTGATCTCCGCGCGCGCGATGCAGATGGCAATAGACAAGGCGAAACAGTACGGGATGGGATCGGTGGCCGTGCGCGAGTCGACCCACTTTGGGATCGACGGCTATTATCCTTTAATGGCGGTGAAGCAGGGACTGATCGGGATGGCGTTCACTAACGCCCGTCCATCGATGGCCCCCACGTTTGGGGTCGATCCTCTTCTGGGGACAAACCCGATCGCTTTCGGTGCCCCCACCGATGAACAGTTCCCGTTTCTGTACGATGCTGCCACCTCGATCACTCAACGAGGAAAGATCGAGGTCCTCGACCGGGCGGAGAAGCCAACCCCAGCAGGGTGGGTGATCGACCGCGAAGGGAAGACAGCAGTCGACACCGAAGCGATTCTCGCCGGGCTGAAACGAAAGGAAAAAGCGTTTGTTCCCCTAGGCGGTATTGGAGAGAAAATGGGCGGGCACAAAGGATACGGCTTAGCAACGATAGTGGAGATCCTCTCCGCTTCTCTGCAGGGAGGTATGTTCCTCCGCTCCCTGAGCGGCTTCAATCCCGAAGAGAGCCCGCAAGCGCACCATCTCGGCCACTTCTTCCTAGCGATTGACATCGAGCACTTTGTTCCCCTGGAGCAGTTCAAGAAGACGACTGGCGATATCCTACGCACTCTGCGCAATTCCACCAAGTCCCCTGGAAAAGAGCGGATTTACACCGCTGGGGAGAAGGAATGGTTGATGGAAAAGGAAATCCGTGCTCAGGGAATTCCAATAAATCCCAACCTGCAAAAGAATCTGCTTGTAATGCAAGAGGATCTGGGGTTAGAGACGTATAACTTCCCCTTCTGACTGGAGTACGGTGCGTCTGCCATTGAACTGAACGAGTTGCTTGCGTACCATTGCTTCGACAAAATAAGCAACTAACCGCAAGGAATAGACAAGGAGAGGTGGTGGCGGGGAACTATGTTGGGGCGATTGACCTGGGGACAACGGGGGTCAGATGCGCGATCTTCGATTGTTCTGGCGGGCTTCTCTCCTCTGCCTACCGCCAGCTGTCACTGTCCTGTCCGCAGCCAGGGTGGGTCGAACAGGATCCTGAGGAGATGTTCGAAGCCACTCTGGCTGTAATCCATGCTGCCCTCTCCCAGGGGAGGATCTCCGCGAGCGATATCGTTTCGTTCGGGCTCACTAACCAACGCGAGACAACAATTCTCTGGGAAGCGTCAACAGGTAAGCCCTTGTATCAGGCGATCGTATGGCAGGATCGGCGCACCGCGGATGCCTGTCAGCGCCTACGCGAAGACGGGGTAGAGGAAGAGGTCCGCAAACGGACAGGACTCCCCCTCGATCCGTATTTCTCGGCAACCAAGGCTGCCTGGATCTTGGATCACGTGCCACAGGCACGTGCAGGCGCCGAAAGGGGCGAGATCCTATTCGGTACGCCGGATAGCTGGCTTCTGTGGCGATTGACAGGTGAACACCTCACCGATACGAGCAACGCCTCGCGCACTCTCCTTTTCAACCTGCGTTCCCTTTCTTGGGATGAAGAACTAACCTCGATCTTCTCCATCCCCCGTCAGTGCCTGCCGCAAGTGCGACCAAGTCTATCGGTGCTCTCTTGCGTCAAACCGGAAATCATCGGACACTCAATACCGATCACAGCCCTCCTCGGCGACCAGCAAGCAGCCCTGTTAGGGCATGCCGGCTTCACTGATGGTTCGGCTAAGGTGACTTGGGGAACGGGAGCATTCTTGATCTTGAATACGGGCGATCAACCGCTGTGGAGCGAACATCGTTTACTGACAACCGTTTCCTACAGTACCGATGAAGTGGTCAAGTATGGACTGGAGGGAGCTATTTTCGTTGCCGGGGCGGCGATCCAGTGGTTACGCGACGGTTTGGGGATCATCAAGGATGCCGCGGAGTCGGAGGTGTTTGCTAAGAGCGTGGAATCAACCGACGGCGTTTACTTTGTTCCCGCTCTCGCCGGACTCGGCGCGCCGTACTGGGATCCACGTGCTCGGGGGACGATTGTTGGTATCACTCGCGGAACACGCCGTGAACACATTGCGCGTGCAGCCCTGGAGGCGATCGCCTATCAGACTCACGATGTTGTGCGGGCAATGGAGGACGACCTGGAATCTTGCCTTGACACCCTGCACGTTGACGGAGGCGCGGCGAACAACAATTTTCTCTGCCAATTTCAAAGCGACATCCTCGGGATACCGCTCGTCCGCCCCGAGTATCTGGAGACGACTGCCCGCGGCGTGGCCTTCGCCGCGGGCTTAACGAGCGGGTTCTGGCGCGGTCGCGATGAGATACTCGCCCTTCCCCGCTCCGAAAGGCGATTCACTCCGGAGATGAACAGCGACAAGCGAGAGCGCCTCGTCTCTGATTGGAAGAGAGCAGTTGTACGAGCAGAGGAGTGGGAAAGGTGAGGATTGCTGTCATTGGTGGGGGAATCGTAGGTTCGTTGATTGCACGTGAACTAACGCGCTACGAGTCTGCTGTCCTCTTATTCGAAAAGGAAGCGGACATCGGCTGGGGGGTAACTAAAGCAAATTCCGCCATCGTCCACGGCGGTCTCCACGAGACGCCGGGCACAGAAAGAGCTCGCCTCTGCGTGGAGGGAAATAGGCTCTACGAAGAGCTTTCGCGTGATCTGGATGTTCCCTTCAAGCGTGTTGGAGCCTACGTTGTTGCTCTCTCCCATAAGGAGCTCCCCCTCTTGCAGGAACTTTACGAACAGGGGCTGAGAAATGGAGTTCCCGGCCTGGAGATGCACGATAGAGGAACAATCCTTACGCGCGAACCAAACCTGAACCCAAATGCGGTTGCCGGTCTCTGGTCGCCAAGCGTGGGGATCACAGAGCCGTGGAGCCTTGCCATTGCCGCGGTGGAGAACGGAATGGAGAACGGCCTTGCCCTTCATGTTGCTGAAGAGGTTACTTCTATTGAGGTTGCAGATGGGCGCGTACAGGGGATAGTTACTGGAGAGGGAGAATATGAACTCGATGCGGTGGTGAATGCCGCCGGTCTGTTTGCCGATCGTGTCGCAGAGATGGCCGGGCTCTTAGAACCGGTCCTCCTTCCTTGTCGCGGCGAGTATCTCCTCCTCGACAAGAAGGTCGGCAACTTTATTTCCTCGGCGCTCTTCCCCACCCCAAACAAGCTGTCTAAGGGCATACTGGTTGTTCCCACAATAGACGGAGGGATCCTCCTCGGTCCGACAGCGCAGGACCTCAACCGTGAAGAGAAGGAAGCGAATGAGACGACGCGTCACGGTGTACAAGAGGCGATTGAGGGCGCAAGGCGACTTGTGCCACAGCTTGACCTATCGTTTGTTGTGAAGACCTTTGCCGGCCTGAGACCCGAGACCACAGACAAGAAGTTTGTCATTGGCAGAACCTCCATCATCGGCTTCTTCCAGGCGGCCGGAATACGCTCTCCCGGACTGACAGCCGCTCCTTCAATTGCGAGGTTCCTTGTCCGCGACGTCATCGTGGGGGATCTCAATCTTACAGGGAAGAGATCCTTCACCTCGACACACCATAAAATAAGAAAGATCCTCGATCTTCCAGTTGAGGAGAGAGACAGACTGATCGAGGCTGATTCTCGCTATGGCCGCATCATCTGTCAGTGTAACCATGTGACAGAGGGCGAGATTGTGAGGGCGATCCATCGCGGCGCGCGCAACCTGGACGGTGTGAAGTTCCGTACATGTGCCGGCTTTGGTCGATGTCAGGGCGGGTCCTGCACTGACAAGATCCTGTTGATCCTTGCCCGTGAGCTGGAGATCTCTCCGGATGAGGTAACTCTACGCGGCGGAGACAGCACGATTCTTGGCGGAAAGGTGCGGACATGAGAGAGAAGGTGGTCGACGTGCTTGTTGTCGGTGGTGGTGCCGCGGGGATGGCAGCAGCAGCTAGCGCCGGGGCACAGACACTGCTCCTGGAGTGCGACGCGGAGGTTGGAGGAGTACTCAATCAGTGCATTCACACTGGGTTTGGGCTCCATCGCTACCGTGAGGAGCTCACTGGACCGGAGTTCGGCCACCGACTTCTGGGGGAGCTGGAGAGATCGCGCGCGGAGGTTATCTCTGGATGTACTGTGATCGATATCGAGCATCACGGCCCTGTTGTTCACGCGGTGGGGCCCGAGGGGAGGCTCCGGATTCGCCCGAAGGCGCTGGTTTGGGCAACAGGCGCGGGCGAGCGACCATTTGGCAGCCTCATGACACCTGGCCCGCGTCCCGCTGGGATCTTCACGGCTGGTCTCGCGCAACGATTCGTGAACATTCATGGATTTCTCCCAGGCAAACGTGCTCTCATCCTCGGCTCGGGCGATATTGGGCTGATCATGGCTCGCAGGCTTCATTTGGAAGGGATGGAGGTAGCTGCGGTTGTCGAGGTTCAGCCCTTTCCGGGAGGACTGACGAGGAACGTTGTGCAGTGTCTGGAGGACTACAACATCCCCCTGCTGCTATGTCACGGCATTACCGAGGTCCATGGCAGAGATCGGCTCACGGGTGTTACGATAGCACAGGTGGACAAGTCTCGGCTACCGATCGCTGGTTCGGAAAGGCATTTCGCGGTAGATACGTTGATCCTTTCGATCGGCTTGATTCCGGAGAATGAGCTCATCTTACCGTTTACGCCCATCGATCCGGTGAACCGCGGCCCACGCGTTAACTCCCTCATGCAGACGGAAGTCCCATGGTTGTTCGCCGCAGGGAATAACGTAGTCATCTTTGACCTGGTGGATACCGTGGCTGCAGTAGGCGAGATGGCAGGGGCATCGGCAGCGCTGTATGCGCGAGGAGAGCTGCCCCAGGAGCGCTTGACACGCCTTGTGCGTGGTGAGAACGTTCTTCACCTTGTTCCTAGCTCACTTGTTGCGGAAAGTCCAACGGTGCTCTACCTGCGCGTCTCTCGCCCCATAAACGCGGCAATGGTACATGTCGGGGATGTTATCTCTCGCAAGCAGTCCGTAGTTCGCCCGAGCGAGATGATCGAGATTCACATTCCGCAGGACGCGTTGCGGGAACTAGTGAAGAAAGACGAAGTACACGTGAAGGTGACGGAAGGATGATGGAGAAGAAACTCACCTGTGTTTCGTGTCCGATTGGTTGCGGGATAACGGTGAGAATAGAGGATAACGTGGTAACACGAATTGCCGGTAACCAGTGCCCGCGAGGGGAGACGTACGCCCAACAGGAGGCGATCGATCCGATGCGTGTCCTTTCCACGAGCGTAAGAGTGATTGGCGGAGAATTCCCGCTTGTCTCAGTAAAGACAGATCGGCCGGTGCCCAAGCGGCTGATCCTGCAGATTATGAACTATGTACGGACGCTCTCGATAGAGGCTCCGGTGAAGATCGGACAGGTCGTGGCAGAGTACTTGCTGGGGATGAGCGCTAGCCTTGTTGCCACGCGCGAGGTTCATCTCGCGCAACAACGAACTAGTCGATCCATCTCCGAGAACAGCCTATAGTATGGTCTTTTCTGTTTCTGAATCAAAAAGATGAAGAGTTCTAAGATTGGGAGAGAGCTTGATTGTGGAGTCGATCTCGACATGTTGATGAGGATCGAGGTTCGCCACTACCTGCTCGCCACCGCAGTCCGCGTACACGAGTAGCTCGTTGCCCAGCGGCTCTGTCGCCTTTACCCTCATCTCAAGGAGATTCTCCCCCTCAGTGAGTGGGCCGGCGAGATCCTCCGGACGGATGCCAACAATTACCTGCTCTGGAACGGCGTCGATCCTCCCATCTGCGGGTAGATTGATTACGAACCCCGCTCCGGTCAGGGAGATCATACCGTCATTCATCGTGGCCCTTGCTGTAAGCAAGTTCATCGCCGGACTTCCGATGAAACCAGCGACAAACTGGTTCAATGGCTGATCGTACGTCTCCTGCGGCGCTGCGTACTGATGGATTACCCCATCGCGCATCACGGCGATCTTGCTCCCTAGCGTCATCGCCTCTACCTGGTCGTGCGTCACGTACACCGTTGTCGTCTGTAACTTGTGGTGCAGCTGCTCAAGCTCAGTGCGCATCTGTACGCGCAGCTTGGCATCCAGGTTCGACAACGGCTCATCGAACAGGAATACCTTTGGGTCACGCACGATTGCTCGCCCCACAGCAACTCGCTGCCTCTGCCCACCGGAGAGCTCACGCGGCTTGCTCTTCAGCTTCTCCACTATGCCCAGCAGCTCCGCCGCCGCTTGCACGCGCTCATCGATCTCCTTCTTTGGAGTCTTGCGCAGCTTGAGACCAAACGCCATGTTGTTATACACGTCCATGTGTGGGTAAAGCGCGTAGTTCTGAAAGACCATCGCGATATCACGGTCCTTCGGCGGAACACGGTTCACCACTCGTTCCCCAATTCGCACTTCACCCGATGTCACCTCTTCCAACCCAGCGATCATCCGCAGTGTCGTCGTCTTCCCACACCCCGATGGCCCAACCAGCACTGTGAATGCGCCATTATCCACCGCTAGATCGATCTCGTTCACGGCAACAAAGTCGCCGAACTTCTTTGTTATCTTGGTAAGCGTTACTTCCGCCATCGATCCTCCTAATTCCTCTATTATTTCTGTGGGATTCGTCTCTTCTCTACTAGTATCCTACTACAAATTGTGCCCAGGGCCAAGATTACTGTCAGAAGAGGATTTCGATTTCGGCCTTGTCCTTTACATCATCGAACCACGTATTCCATGCGTTGGCTTGCGCATTCTCCAGCAAATCCTCATGAATCTGCTCTCTTACTTCATCTAAGGGGGAGATCGATCCATCTTCCGCGGTGAACTCCTCCTCATGGTCTTGGTAGTAGGTAGAGATCTCTTCACTACTTATGGCTACAGGTTGAGTGATCAAGGTATACAAGTCTTGTGCCATGGTTTGTTCGGCAAAGGATTCTCTCATCATTTGCTTATATTCATCCAAGGAAGACCCTTGCTCCGACAAGATAGTCTCTATTTGTTCAATTGTTAGTTGATTTTGCTCGATGATCTGATTGAGCTGTTCTTCTACCTGTTCCTCAAGTTCCTTCTCATCTGGCGCGATGTCATGCTGTTCTGCCTGTTGAATCACAAGACGGCTACTTATTATTGTATCAAGTATGCCTAACTGGTAGGCGTACAGGAGCGCGTCCCCTTCCGGGGTGGTAAAGAGGGTCTGCCCAAAGATGGGAAACTCCTGGATGATTACTTGGAAAATTTGCACAAGTTGTGCACTCGTTGCTAGCGTGTCTTGTGTAATGATCTCTCCGTTGACGATGGCTGCAATCGAATAATCTGTAGAGGAACTTGGTGTAGACTCCTCCTGAGCCTCTGCACTGAAGCAGAGAAGCATCAAAACCGTGACGAGCAAGAAAACTTTACGCTGCAATCCGATCACTCCTTACAATATTATGATAAATATCTTCCTTCATCACAGGCATCTTTTCAACTACAGGCCTGAGAAATGAGACCTACGGAGTGAGTGAAACGAACGGCGAGACAAGAACCTTGTGCCTCTCGCTACGCCGCAGAGAACACGCAGGAAAGCATCTTCTTCATTCTCTTAACCGCAGAGTACGCAGAGGAAACCCTGTTTAAGGTTTAAACCATGAAGCATATCTTTCTACACGATCTTTGAACCCTCTACGGTAAGACAGTACTTAACCGCAGAGGACACGCAGGAAGACAGAATAATAGTTTAGAAACAAAGATTACTTACCAGCAAAGACAAAGACATTTAACCGCAGAGGACGCAGAGATCGCGGAGGAAGACAAAGAGATGATTCATAAGTAAGAGAATTAAAGGATTGCAGATCATAAGACAAGCAAGAGTTCTCCTTAGCGTACTCAGTGGTTAGATGGTGTTTTGGTGCCAAGAGATATGCTTAGGTTTCACCCTGTTCCTGGTTTCCTCTGCGTCCTCTGCGTCCTACGCGGTTAGAAGTCTTTACAGGCTGTAATTATCAATTGCTGTATACCCAATTTGAGCCTATCTCTGAGTAATACGGGGGTAAATGTCTGAG
>JAUWOJ010000098.1 GCA_030612175.1 Candidatus Bipolaricaulota bacterium
GCGGCATACTTTCGCCAGGCAGCCAATGGTATCCCTGTGCGTATGGCACTCTTGGCGTTGGTAACCGAACGAGTATGAAAAAGAGACGGGAAACAGCCTTCCTTAGTTGGCACATTTGTTGTATCATGAAATGATGGATAAGAAGGGTTACAAGACAAATACGTCTGTTGTGCGTTCCCTGGTCAAGGCAGTTAAGGTCCTGGAGCTGCTGGCGCAGGCAACAACGGATATTGACCTGGGAAGTCTGGCTCGCCAAGCTGCTATCCCCAAGAGTACCCTTGTGCGACTCTTGGGGACATTGCGGAATCATGGAATTGTTCAACAGGATCCACAGACGCGTCGGTATCGTCTAGGTTGGGCACTTATTCATTTGGGTAAAGCGGCCGAGCGTCAGTTGAACCTTCCGCTTGTTATTCATCCTTTTCTTGAACAGCTGGCCCGCGAAACCGGTGAAACGGCTTCCTTGGCCATGCTAGACAGAAACCATGCGTATTATATTGATCAAGTATTGAGTGAAAGTATCATCAGGGGAGCTCCTCCCATTGGCTCTGCTCTTGATCTGCATTGTACTGGCGTGGGAAAGTTGCTGCTGAGCGCGTTGACAGACAAGGAAATTGAAGAGCTACTCCGCGAATGTGGACTACCACAGCACACAGAGAAGACGATTACCAATGCAACGCATTTGCGTAAGGAGCTCCAATTGATCCGGACACAGGGCTATGCCATCGATGATGAGGAAGCAGAACGTGGTGGAAGGTGCATTGCTGCCCCGATTCATGCCAATGATAACACGATCCTAGCCACTATTAGCATTACCGCACCGACTAGCCGTCTGACTCTAGCCCGAATGGAGGAGTACATACAAATCGTTTGCTCCATTGCCAAACAGGCATCGGATAGCCTAGTGGGACACGCAGCTTTGCTTGATTCTTAGGAGGTAGCATTCTGCGAGCTCGATAGCGGCTTCTTACATCTTGTTCGCTATGTCGGGTTATCCAATCTGCGTTAGGCAATCGCTGGGGAAACTCGTTAGGACATCACATCCTTCTTCTGTTACGATTACTAGATCCTCTATTCTTACCCCTCCAAATCCTGGCAGATAGATGCCTGGCTCAATTGTAACTGCCATCCCTGCTTCCAGTGTGTCTTTGCTTAATGGGGAAAGATGGGGGCTTTCATGTACCTCTATTCCAACGCCGTGGCCTAGTCCATGGCCAAAGTGATCGGCGTGGCCGGCATCAGCAATTACTTTTCTCGCCGCACCATCAACTGCGATTCCTGTTGCTCCGGCTTTGACCTGGTCACGCCCTGCCCGATTTGCCTGTAGAACAATGTCATAGATTGCCTTTGCTTTTGCCGGTGGCTCACCGATTGAAAAGACACGTGTCATGTCAGAGCAATATCCATCGACTTTTGCTCCAATATCGCACAGCAGAAGGTCTCCTTGTCCTAGTTTTCGATCTTTAGGACGATAGTGAGGAAGGGCACTGTTTTCCCCTGCAGCAATAATCAAGTCGAAAGCGACTTTCTCTGCTCCTTTCTCGCGCATAATAAACTCAAGGCGGAGGGCAACCTCGCGTTCGGTCATCCCAATCTTGATCCCTTGAATCAGTTTACTTAGAGAGGCTTGAGTGAGATTAGCTGCTGCCCTAATTCGTTCAATCTCCTCTGGGTTCTTCACCTTTCGTAGTTCCTCTACAGGATCTTTCATCGACACAATCGCTGTCTTCACTCTTTTCTTTAGGGTCTCAACAAAGTAGTGGCTAATTCTACTGCTGCCGATTGCAAGGCGGGGAATAGACTTACTACTAATTGTACTTACTACTGCGTCTAGATAATTTCCTGTTATCTGTTTTGACGCTAGTCCTGGGGCTTCTCGTTTAACCTGTTCGGTGTAACGGGAGTCAGTTAGAAGGAGTGTTTCGCTTCCCGAAAGAATTAGTGCTCCTTCACCGGTAAACCCGGTTAGGTAGTACATGCTTACGCCGTCTGTTCCCTCTAGGTTGAAAACAAGGAAAGCATCGGCCTCTATTCGCTCGAGTAAGGACTTGGTTCTTCTTCTATAGTCGATCATTCTTCTCCTTTTCTTGCGTTACCAAACAATGATATGCGCGACGAAAGAGCCTTGTCAAGGACCAGCAGGAACACTATAATCCCTCGTATGCGAGGGCTTGGAGAATTGAAGGAGAAAATTGTTTCCCTAGAGGCTAACCTTGGACTTCGAGTGGAAGAACTCGATAACGAAAAGGCTGTAGAGACTTTCCGCATTGAGTATCTGGGGCGCAAGGGACGCATTAGTCAGCTAATCAAGACCCTTCCTGAGTTTGATGTCAATGAACGTGCCCAAGCAGGCAAGCTCCTAAATGAGCTAAAGGAGAAGACGAGCAGTGCCTTAAACATCCGCAAAGGTGAGCTAGACGCAGCTTCAATCAAGAGGAGGATAGAAAAAGATAGAGTGGATCTTACCCTCCCCGGAATTTACCACCGTGTTGGGCATTTGCACCTCCTTACAAGAGTACAGCAGGAGATTGAGTCGATCTTCCTACGGATGGGGTTTAGTGTTGCCAGCGGACCGCAAATCGAAGATGAATACTACAACTTTGAGGCACTCAACATTCCCAAGGATCACCCCGCGCGCGATGAATTGGATACCTTCTATATTGATGACACCTATCTATTGCGACCACACACTTCGCCGGTGCAAATACGGGTAATGAAGGATAGTGATCCCCCGGTACGGATAATTTGTCCAGGGCGTTGCTATCGACGCGATAACCAGGATGCAAC
>JAUWOJ010000037.1 GCA_030612175.1 Candidatus Bipolaricaulota bacterium
CTTTCGCCTTACGTCCTAGCCTAATCAACTGATTTATTGTTGGCATGTTTACTCTCCAAATCCCATTGTAAATGAATTATAGACACACTCACAAACTGTGTCAAGTTTGCCCAGACCTATTGCTCTGATTCAGCTGTTTTCTCATGCGGCGTGGGAAACCCAGTGCCGGTTGGTATCCGCTTCCCCACAATGATGCTTGGCTTCAAGCTCAGCAGCTCATCAACCTCTCCGCGCAGTGCTGCCTCGGCAAGGACCTTAGTTGTTCGTTGAAAGGAAGCTGCAGACAGCCATCCCTTTGTATGTAGCGCAGCCTTAGAGATCCGCAACAGTTCACGCTCGGCAACGGGAAGTTCTTTGTTCTTAATAGGAATCTCCATGGATTCGCCCTCTTTCTGAATATAGACCATGCTAACTTCAGCGCGCTGCGCTGCCTGTAATACCTCTTTGGTAAAGGAATCACCCCTGCCGGCAATCAAATGACCATGAGCAATAATACTCTCCGCCATTTCTTCTCCGATTACGCCCTTGCAGGTACGATCCATCAAACGGTTCACCTCATTTAATTTACGTACTTCGTGCTGAAACTCTTCTAGCGTCACAAGGTCATTTACCAAGAAACGCGAATCCCCTTGAGCCAATATGCGTGCATTATTAAGGGTTTGACGAATGATTATCTCAAGGTGTTTGTCATTGATGTCAACCCCTTGCGTCTTGTATACCTTGTGAATCTCTGTCAGCAAGTAGTCTCGTGTCTTCTGCACTCCTGCTGTTTCCAGAAGGGCTTGGGGGGCTACAACTCCCTTAGTTAGCAGATCTCCCTCTTCTACCTTGTCACCAACCCGAACCACAAGCAATTGATCAACCTCTACTACGCTTCTTGGCCTCAAATGGACATTGGTTATCTCGCCCTTTGCCTCTACTTTTTCTACAAATAGAGCTCCCTGATGAAGAATCTCCAGTTGTACCAGCGGCCAACCTGCTTTCACCTGGCTCCCATTATTTCTCTTCTTCATTGGCGAGATATCCTTCGTTAAAGGGAAACGTACCGCGTTACCATCTGGATTATAGACGATAACTCTATCGGCAAGCAGCACTACTGTTCCTCCAGCTTCCGCGGCAACAAAGATCGGTCTTGAGCGGGAAGTCAATTGATCCCCAACCTTCACTTTGGCGGCCGGCTCAACCATCATGCGCGCCCCGTACGGAATGCTGTAGTCTTGCACATCCCCATTTGCTGCCACGACTTGAAAGGCACGTTCATCCTCATTGATAACCGAGACTGTTCCTGCTGTGTTACTCACAATACCCTCAATGTTGAATCGCTTAGTAAGAGCATCTCCGGCTGATACGATCTCGCCATTCTTGACCCGCGGAAGGGCGTTTGGAGGAAGAGGATAAGATCGATCGCCTGCAGCAAAGTCAATGACGAACATCTCTTTGCCGTCCAATATGTAGACCTCGCCGGAACATGGACTCTTCATATTGATCACTCCGTCTATGCCTACTTCCTCCCCTGGTTCGGCACAGGCAAGGACTGCAGGAATCTGTATCACTCTGCAGCTACCCTCAATCTCCACTAATTCGGTCCCCTTCTCAGTAGAGGAAATCGATTTGACGTAACCATCAAGAGGAGAAAGCACAGATTGAACACTCTTCAATGTCTTACGTGCCTCAAACAGCTCCTCGGCGCGAGGAAGGCCCTGAGTAATATCCGCGCCAACAACCCCACCAGTATGAAAGGTACGCATTGTAAGCTGCGTTCCCGGTTCACCAATCGACTGCGCGGCAATCACTCCAACTGCTACTCCTGGCTCTACTGGCTGATGGTTGCTCATATCGTATCCGTAGCAATATTGGCAGACCCCCCTACTCGTCTCACAGGTCATCGGAGAACGGATTACAATTTGTGGCCTCACCCTAATTTTCGAGATCTTAGCCGTCCGCAAAGCATCGATCAAACGAGGCGTGATGCGTTCGTCAGCCTGAAGCAGAACGCGTTTCTCCTTCGGATCACGAACATCTTCGACACTTCTGGCGCCAATAAGCCTTGCTTCATCGTCCTCCTTGCCAAGGTGCAACACGACTTCTAGTCGGCCAATGTGCTCAGCCATCTCGCTTGTGATCCACTGATTTGCGTCAACCATTATCTCCCCTGTAGCTGGGTCGACAATAGCTTTACTGGCTACACGTCCATATATCCGCTCTTCAATTGTCTCCATGATCTCGGTCTTACTAAATCGCAAGGGGCTAACCTCAATACCCTGCGCAGTTCCACAATCTATTTTCTGCACAACAATATCGGAAGAAGCATCAACTAGACGGCGAGTCAAATAACCAGAATTGGCCGTCTTCAACGCAGTATCAGCAGCGCCTTTACGGCCACCGTGCGTAGAGATAAAATACTCCATCATATCCAACCCCTCACGGAAGTTGGAAATAACTGGCATCTCAATGATCTCACCTGACGGACCAACCATGGGTCCTCGCATCCCACACAGCTGTTTTACCTGATCAGGCCCACCTCGCGCACCTGAAGTAACAATACCGTAAAGAGGATTGAACAGGTGGCGCCGAAGATTGTCCATTGTTGCCACCTCAACTTCATCAACCGTTCTACGCCAAACGCGGACAACAGTCCTGGCACGCTCTTCCTCGGTAGCCAAACCTAATTCGCTAAGCTTGTTGATTCGCCGTATGATCGCGTACGCACGCTTTATGATCCCTTCCTTTTCTTCAGGAATTAGACAGTCCTGTACTGAAATCGTAAGTCCTGCTTTGGTAGCATACTCGAATCCGAGGTCCTTAAGGCGATCAAGAAGCTCGGCTGTTCTCTCCCAGCCAAAACGATGGTAACACTCCTTGACTATGTTCTTAACTACACTGCGATCCACTACACGATCATAATTACGCATTTCCTCCGGAAGGCAAAGATTCATCTCAGCGCGCCCAAGCGTTGTGTCCACTATCCTTCCATTGATCCTAATCTTGACCCTACTGTGAAGATCAATTATTTCCTCCTCGCACGCTCGCCTTGCTTCTGCCATATCTCGAAAGGACTTTCCCGTACCCTTACCATCCGGGTCAACAACAGTCAAATAGTAGTAGGCAAAGACTGGGTCTTGAGTAGGGAGGCTTAGCGGCTCACCGTTAGCCGGCGAAAGTATGTTACGAGGCGCTGCCATCAGTTCTCGTGCTTCTGTAATGGCTTCTGGAGAAAGAGGAAGATGAACCGCCATCTGATCGCCATCGAAATCAGCATTATACGGCTGGCAGACCAAGGGGTGAATATGTATGGCCTGTCCATCGACAAGGAGTGGCTCAAACGCCTGGATAGAAAGCCGGTGCAATGTCGGCGCGCGATTCAGCAAAACAGGGTGGGTTTTCATCAACTTCTCCAAGATATCCCACACCTCTGGCATCTTGCCACGAAGCGCCTTGTTCTTAATCTCGTCAAAGTCAGAGAAGGTAGTTGATTCCAGATGGTGAAGAATGAAGGGTTTAAACAATTCGAGAGCCATCTTCTTAGGAAGACCACATTGTCCGAGCTTAAGCTTAGGATCCACCACAATCACGGCTCGTCCCGAATAATCAACTCGCCGCCCAAGGAGGTTGCGCCTCAGTCGACCATGCTTACCATGAAGTCGTTCCGAAAGCGACTTCAGCGGCCGGTTATCACGCCCACGAATTGGCGTTTCCTTCTTCTCATTATGGATCAGGGCATCAACAGCCTCCTGAAGCATTCTTCGCTCATTGCGCAAGATGACTTCCGGGGCACCCATATCAATCAACTTCTTAAGGCGATTGTTTCTATTAATGATCCGACGATATAGATCATTTACATCGGTAGTAGCAAACCTCCCTCCCTCAAGTTGAATCATCGGCCTCAACGAAGGAGGAAGTACTGGAACCACATCAAGGACCATATCCTGTGGATTGTTACCTGAACCACGCAACTGATCAACTACTTCCAGCCGCCTGATCAATCGCCGGCGATTGCCAGCAGCAACATTGCTTTGCAGCTCATCGTTCAAGGAGCGATGTAACTCATCGAGATCAAGGCTCTTGAGCAACCCCTTGATTCCAGCAGCTCCTGTCATTGCTACAAATCCATCTGGATAGACTCGCTCATAGGCACGTTTTTCCAGATAGGTCAAGCGGTCACCAATCTTGAGGGGTACTCCCGGGTCCTTCACTCGCGTTACAAGAAAAGTCAAGCTATCAACAAACTCCATGATCTTCTCGCCCTTGACAGCTTCCCCATAGCGAGCACTTAGCATCTCGAACCCAGTCTCGGAACACACCTCGTCTACTGGTCTCTCAGCAATCACAGTTTCCGCCGAAACCTTGTCGCCTTCTTCCACCAACAAGTCAATATCCCCAATGATTGGATATTCCTGGTTTCCGACGACTACCGCGCTCATCTTCTCACCGTTAGTAAGATGACGCTCCTCTATCATGACTTTCCCACCCTCATCGGCCAGAACCCGTGGCGCGTCTTCTACATAGTAAGCCGGCTCAACTGAAAATGGGAACGCATTAGCAAGAATGGCATACTCAGATTCATAAAGTGTTTCTCCGCAGTGAATCTCTTTACACTTCGAGGTAGTCACTACATAGAGCATCTGCTCAGATGGCTCGGTTTCGTAGTAGGCAATTCGCTGCAGTTCCTTCTTCTTCATCCCCAGAAGGCGATTTAGCAGGCTAGAGACTCCTTTCAAGAACCAGAAGTGAATCACTGGACTGGCAAGCGAGATATGCCCCATGTTCACCCGTCGCACAGAGGAGTCGGTAACTAGTACGTGGCACTTCTCACAGGTGATTCCCTCGTATTTCTTGCCTTTGTACTTCCCACAGGCACACTCATAATCGTTCTCCGGGCCGAAGATTTCCTCCGCGTATAAACCACCTCGTTCAGGTTTATGAGTACGGTAGTTTATCGTCTCCGATTGAGTGATCTCACCATGGGACCAACCAATCACTACAGATGCAGGCGCAAGCTGGAGCTTTATACGCTTAATATCATCACCAGAAATCAATGAATTCACCTCTCACAGCACTTTCTAAGAACGGGACAAATCATCCACTTGTCATCAATAGTTTTCCCGAAGACCACACAACTGGCGCCTTGCATGCACTATCCAGAAGTCATAAGAATCAAGAGAGATCAATAACCTACTCTTCCTCTTTGGTCTTGTCTGAAGATGTCTGTTTCTTGTTCTCTTTGGTCTTGTCTGAAGATGTCTGTTTCTTGTTCTGATAATCGGTCCTATAATACCCGTTCCCTTTGTAAATGACACCAATGCGGGGCAGTAGCTGTTTCGTTATCTGACTGTTACAATGAGTACATTCAACAGGGTCGCTGTTCCCATTTCGATGGAAGACCCTAAAAACGGTCCCACAGTCCGTGCATTCATAACGATAAATAGGCATACCTTTCCCACCTCCACCTAATTGGGGATCATCCCTTATCTAAATTCTCATGTATTTACATTGGCTGTAGCTCGGTCAACTATTTTTTTGACCTTCAGAAGAGTATAGCTTGATCGCATATTTTTTCAAGATCGCACCAGGCTCTCCCTAGAACCCGCGTAAGGGGAAACAGGGACACAGCAGTAATCACAGATCTCCTTCTCGGATGAAAATGGAAACACGTTCAACTGCAGCGTTTCATCCTCATTCTCAAAGCGGTAATTTACCTGCATACTAGACCGTCTGACGGTTTCACTATGGGTAAGAGTGATTCTACTCGCAATTTCAATAATTTCTTCTGTTTTGACTTGTGATTTTATTGCCCAATTAGCCCGCACAAGTGTCATCGAACCGCCACGGACTGGAAGGTACACCCGTAAATCATGCGGCAGGAAGAAGTTCTGCAGCATTCTCTTCTCTTCCTCACTATTTGCCACGACAATCTTCACATCCGGAGGAAGTTTATAGTAAAGAGCAAAATCTAGCAGTTTCAAAGAGCTTATATTGAACTCTCTCTCTCCCAGCAAATCTTCCAACCGCATGCCAAATTGATGAGAGGTCAGCTTACAACGTACTTCGGTTGGTAATCCATCGGCGCTCAACAAGCCAAGGCGAGCGCCAATGTTGGCTAACTCAGCGCCGTCATCCACCGTTAAGCTACCCAGAGCACTTCGGTCGATGTTGCCTGCGCGCTCCGCCTTAGTTGCGGGCAATAGCCGTCCCGAAAGTGGCCGCAAGATAACGCCGCTGATTCCCAAACCTTCCTCGATTTGTAGCATTTCTTTCTCAAAAAGCCCATTCTTGCCCATCACTTCCCCGGTGACAATACAATCCGCCCCTATTCGTTCCATGTAGCGAATGGCATGCGATAGCATAATTGTGCGACAACTGAGACAAGCCAACCCAAGAGAAAAACATCCTTCAGGGGCGATATTCGCCAATTGGCGGTATTCCTTTTTCAGTGATTGCGTGCGGAAATATATTCCTGGCCACTCTTCTTTGACGATCTCGCGGATTCTTTCATATCCCCCGAAGTATGGGCATCGAAAGTAGAGCAGTACTATCTCTTCTACATTTGGGAAGTGCTCAACTAATCTACTTGCTATGCGGCTGGCAAGGCTCCCCGAAAACAACGACAAAGCTCTTATCTTCTTTCGTTGCAATTCCTCACCTATTGCTTTGGCACAATCAGGCCATAGTTGCCATCATCCCTGTGATAGAGAATGCTCAGCTCGTCATCAGCAACATTAACGAACACCAGGAAGTTCTTCTCGACCGCCTCCAGCTGCAGAACAGCTTCTTCAAGGCCCATTGGTTTATGAAAATAGGTATCAGTGCGGAGTATTTTCTTCTGATCGGTCTTTTCCGTCTCCTTAAACAGAGAAGGCTCGCCGGACGTTCTGCTTCTAAGCTGATCCTTGCGTTTGACAAGTTGCCGCTTGAGGTGATCCAGCGCCGCGTCAATTGACGCATACATATCAGGGCTTTCCTCGTGAGCATGAATGCGTTTCTTGTTGGTGAGATGGGCGTGAAAATCAGCAATTTGCCGTTCCTTTTCCACAGATAAGATAACATCAATACTAATGATACGGTCGTAAAACCGGCTCAACCCTTCTGTTTTGTGCTGGATATGGGACCGCAAGGAATCAGTTAGCGTAACATGCCGCTCGGCGATCTTTATCTTCACTTTGCTCTCCCCTAGACCAATAGAATTTTAGCAGAAAAGAGCCCATTGATCAATGAGCAACGCAATTATATGCACATATATCCTATTTACGTTCGGACAGTTTCACTCGCCAGAGAAGTGAGACAATTACAGAGCACTTGCGTAACCAGATGAAGCTCATGTGCTCCAATATCCGGTCGATAGACGGCGAATTCCCGCATAACAAACGCCTTCAGATTGCCACGGTAGTAGATTCCATCCGATCGTCGTTCAGTTACCACAAGTCTTGCATCGAGCAAGTCTCGCGGAGGGCTATCAACGATTACTGCTTCAGCGCAGTCAGTCCATGCAGCGATCTGCCTAACTGAGTAAGAGATGGGAGTATGACCAATCAGAAACCCGACAAGACGCCTCTCAATAAGTGGTCGCCTCTCCAACCGCGAGACAATGCGGCTAATATGTCTTCGCACCGCCCGAGGAAGCTGATCAAGATTACGCGGTGAGTCAATATCAATAATCGGTCTATCATCTTGAACAGAGTCCTTCTCGCTCCAAGAATCAAGAGCTCCTCTCACTACTTGGCGGTCAACGGGTCTGATTGACAATCTTTCCTCTCCGCGATCTCTGATATTCTCCTCCGCGGAGTGAGCGATTGCTTCAGAAACGTGCTGTACGTCCGGAAGAGATGGCGCCACAGCTTCCACCTTGATATAACCAAGGGTACGTGCTATGTCTTCTAGTTCGCCGATCTTCTTGTCTCTTTCTGTCAATAATGCCTCCAGCTGCCCTACACGTTCTCGCAATCTGGCGAGCCGTGACTTCTTTCCCTGCCCATCCTTTGCCCGTTCAATCGCCTCGATAATTGATTGGCTCACCTGTTTTAGCTCCGGGGTAACCACCACCTGCAGGGATGGCGTAAATCCAGCGTGAAAGGTTTCTCTTTCTCGTACATATACAGGAACTACTGTCTCGCCATTTACGTATACACAATCGCCTGTATTGAGCGCGGAAACAATCTCCTTTACTTCGCTCTTACGCCAAGGAAGAAGCTCGGCATACACACGCATGTCCACTTCGTGTACAACCCGATGAAGAAACAGCATGCCTGCCTGACTAAGCACATCCTTATCCACCTTAGCGCTGCGCTGGGAAACGATAATTGCCCCTAGCCCGCGCTTACGACCGCGAAGAGCAATGCGAGCGATCAGCTCTTTCAGCTCGGATCTCACTCCTTGAGGGATAAACTCATGCGCCTCCTCAATGCCGATAATGTACGGACGGCGAAGATTACCGGCCAATGTCCAGAGAGAGGACAGATACTCTTTTAAGAACAGGCTGCGCTCCTCAGAAAGAAACGTACTTAGGTCAAGCACAACAGGGACATTCTTCTCTAGGCTAATCCGCGCTATCTCCTCAGCACAGTCGCTATCAACCTCTATCTCAACCCCTTCCCCTCGCCCAACGACAAGAACCTCGTACTTCTCTTTCAAACCAAAGTACTCGCCATCAATGTCGATAATAGAGAGCGGGTAATTGTTTCTCAGGAGTTCCTCAAAGATAACCCCCGCGGTATTCGATTTGCCCGAACCACGTATGCCAAGAATGGCAACACATTGCCCGATAATATCCTCCAGATTAAGTGCCAAATCCGGACTGATGTTAAGTGGAGTTGTCATGATGTAAGCCTACATCTCACCGCAATCCCTCCTCACCAATTCCATATCTGTCATAAGTCTACCGCAAAGCCATCCTATCCTCTACGGCAAGTGTCCCGCTAACCCTTAATGCGTGGGTGTAGTTCTTATGGGTCCAACGTCCAGCATCGGGAGTTCGTTGGGTTTGTTGGGTTTGTAGAGTTCATAGGGTTCGTAGGGTTTGTTGGGTTCGTAGGGTTCACCAAACAATAAAGAGAAGCACATCAAACAATCTTCCCTCTCCGACCTCGCCCCGTGTAGTAGTAGGATGGGAGTTACTACATGGGGTAAAGGAGGGAATTAAAGGGAGGGGGAGGGTTTTGTTTGTGTAGCGTCGTAGCTTACTTGCCCCGTGCAATCCTATTGCACCGGGGCACGCGCCGGAATCCAGCGTAATAATGGTTGTACGTTGCCCATCACCCATTACTGTTTGTCGACTCCGTCATTCCGGCGCAAGCCGGAATCCAGCGTAGCCGCCAATACCGCAGAGAAGGACATGATATGGGTCTAGAAGCAAAGTTATTCTACCGCAGAGGGTGCACAGGACACAGAAGTGCTAGGGTGCTGAGGTGCGGAGGAGCAAAGACAATTGCGGATCATAAGACATCCCTCTCCCTCAATGAGGGGAGAGGCTGGGTGAGGGTGAGATTGTTTAATATCCCTGGAAATGCGGTATGTAGCTTGTGGCAAGTAGTGAGTGGCTAAGGAAATAAGGCATGCGTCCCCCGGAATCCCCCCATACCGTCATTCCGGCGCATGCCGGAATCCAGCGCCTTTCCTACTCAACCATTCAACCATTTAACTAGTTTCGAGTCCCAACTGCCGACTCCTGAGTATCATTTCTCCCCCTCCCTTTAATTCCCTCCCTCGATCGGGGAGGGAAGATTGTTTGATGTGCCTCTCTTTTTGTTTGGTGAACCCTACGAACCCCTGCCCCGTGAAGTGATTTCAGTAGTTGTACTTCCATGGGGCAACGAACTCAATGAACCCTACGAACCCTTGTTCCCATTCAACCAATCAACTATTTAACTGCTTCATCGCTCCTGGCGTGTTGAGTGAGTGAAACGAACGGGCGAGAGAAAAGCTTGCCTGAAGTGTGAGGAGCCTAACTTGATAGAGTACTGGGATTAAGTTCCAAAGACACGATCACCCG
>JAUWOJ010000022.1 GCA_030612175.1 Candidatus Bipolaricaulota bacterium
CCCTTCTTACTGTTACCCACTGTGATCACCTCTCTGGGGGATGAAACCTTATTTCTATCCCCTTCCTTGCGAGGTAATCTTACCATATTGGCTACTGTTGACTTAGTACTGTAGGTGGTACAACTTTCCCACCGCGGCACCGTTCTTCTCTCTCAAACTAAGAACTTGCTTCACAGCTTAAAGCGATTTGGCCTTTTCTAAGGCTTCCTCCCAGTCCGCGCAGCACGTGTCAAGCCTTTCCTTGAGTGCCTTGTATTTTGATCCAAGCTCAGCGACCTTTGTCGTATCGGCATGATTGGTGGCTACTAGAAGATCTCTTTCGGTCCTGTTCAACTCCTTCTCCAGGCGTTCGATCTCTTTCTCAAGTTGCTCGATGTCCTGGAGAAGTCTTTGCTGGTGATATTTGTTATGTGTTGTTTTTTTTGGATCTTTCCGGGTATTTCTTGATTCTCTTGTCTGTTTCTTCTGATTAGACTGGGAGGGAGTGGCCTTGGCGGCGATGTATTCTTTGTAATGATCATACCCGCCCGAGAAAACACGCAAACATCCTTGCTGAATTTCCCATACCTGCGTGGCAACTGCCCCTAACAGAGCGCGGTCATGAGAGACGAGTAAGATAGTTCCTTTGTACGCCAAGAGGGCTGCTTCCAAGACCTCTTGACTTGCCAGGTCAAGGTGATTCGTTGGTTCATCAAGCAGCAGAAGATTCCCCTTCATCAGAGAAAGGATGGCAAGAGCTACCCGGCTCCGCTCTCCTCCCGAGAGTGCTTTCATCTGTTTTGATACTTCATCCTTGCTGAACAGAAAGCGCCCAAGCAGCCCTCGTGCCTGGGCAATAGTAAGGGAAGAATGAGCGAGGATCGTATCGAGAACAGTTTCGTTCTTGTAAAGTCCTTCTTGCTGTTGGTTATAGCTTGTCGGTATTACCTTGTGCCCCATGTGAACAGTGCCTGCAAAGGGAGGAACATTCCCAGCTAGTGTTTCTAGGAGGGTTGTTTTTCCACATCCGTTTGGGCCGATAATTGCCACTCTCTCTCCGCGGTAGAGTGTGAAATCGGGGCAACCGAACAAAGCCGATGTGAAGCCAGCTTGTAGGTCTCTCGTCTGCAGGACTCGTTTTCCACTCGGAATCTCCACGGGGATTGTGAGTGACATGTGTTTTGACTGCCGAGGTTGGGCAATCAATTCTTTTGTTATCCGTTGCAGCTTTTTTTCTCGATCCTTTGCCTGACGATGTTTCTGTCCAGCATGGTGTCGACGAATGAAGTCTTCCTGTAACTTGATGTATTCCTGCTGCTCGGTGTAGGCTTGCTGTTGTTGAGCAAGCTTGGCCTTGCGTGCGACACAGGATCTGGTATAACCACCGCGATAGAACAAAAGCTCACCAAACGCAATCTCCCAGGCGCGGTTTGCCACCTGATCCAGAAGATGCCGATCATGCGACACTAGGATGATGGCGCCAGAGAAAGCAATAAGGGTTTCCTCCAGCCAATCCAATGCCAAGAAATCTAGATGGTTTGTCGGTTCATCCAATAGGAGAAGATCGGGGGGATCGACAAGTACGCGAGCTAGCGCCGCACGCGCTTCTTCTCCTCCGGATAATCGATCTACTGGTTTGCTGAATGATTCACTTGTGAAGCCGACTCCGATGAGGGCGGCTTTGATCCTGGCATCAACAGTATATCCTCCTTGTTGCTCAAATGTGTGTAGGAGGTTGTCGTAAGAATGAAGAAGCTCGGCATTGCTTGTGTCAGCCATCTGTGATTCCATATCGCGAAGCTTTACCTGCATGCCGAGCAGGCTGGAGAATGCGTCCTGCAATGATTCGTAGAGCGTCTCACTTGATCTGAGTCGTGCATGCTGTGGCAGATATCCAATGCGCATACTTCTTGCGCGATGTACCTTTCCCGAGGTTGGTTGCTGAATATCGGCGATAATTTCAAGGAGAGTTGATTTCCCCGTTCCATTGTCTCCTATAAGGGCAATCTTATCTCCGCGTGAGACTTGGGTCGAAGATGGCAAGAATAGGAGCTGTGTGCCGAAAGACTTCTCTATCTGCTCTAGCTGTATCAATGACATATCGTCTACAGATGGTACAAGAAGTAACCTTCTGGCAAAAGGAAGCAAGTGACCTGCCCTTTTCTTCTTCTTGCCGCATATAGTATGATTAAGAGGTGGAACCAGATGAAAGAAGCAATGCTTTATGAGAAACTCAGCCGAGAGCGTGTTCACTGTCTTCTCTGCTCACATCAATGCCGGATTGAGGAAGGGAAACGAGGGATCTGCGGTGTGCGCGAGAACCAGAGAGGGACGCTTTATAGCTTGGTTTATGGTAAGCCGGTTGCCTGCGATGTCGATCCAATTGAGAAGAAGCCATTGTTTCATTTCCTGCCCGGCACGCGCGCGTACTCAATCAGTACAGTTGGCTGCAATTTCACCTGCTTGAATTGTCAGAATCATTATATTTCGCAGTACCCACGAGAAAACCCAGGACAGATCATCGCGATGGGAGACGATATTTCCCCCAGCGAGGTTATTAAGGAAGCTAAGCAAGAAGGCTGCCAGACCATTGCCTATACCTATACTGAGCCAACTGTCTTTTTTGAGTATGCTCTCGACATTGCTCGTCTCGCGCATGAGGAAGGATTGCGAAACGTATTCATTTCAAATGGCTATATGAGCCCTGAAGCGGCTGACGCGATCATTCCATATCTTGACGGCATCAATATTGACCTCAAGGGGATCTCAGATAAGTTCTATCGTGAGATAGCGGGAGGTAATCTGAGGCCAGTGCTGCATTCGATCGAGCGGTTTGTTGGGGCTGGCGTGTGGCTAGAGCTGACGACCCTAGTTATCCCGGGCATGAATGATAGCCCGGAGACGCTTCGTTGGATTGCGGAGGCGATCGTTGGTATTTCGGATACGATTCCATGGCATGTGAGCCGCTTTAGTCCTGCGCATAAGCTTGCCAACCTTTCTCCCACTCCAGTGGCTACGCTTGAGCAAGCACGAAAGACTGGCTACGAGGTTGGCCTGCGTTACGTATATGTAGGAAATGTTCCTGGTGAAGGAGAGCATACTTATTGCCCTGCCTGCGGAGAATTGCTGATAAAGAGAATTGGGTTTCTGGTGAAAGAAAACCGTTTACAAATGGATCGATGTCCAGCTTGTGACGCCCAGATTGATGGAGTTTGGTTTACTCCCTAGCGATTGCTACTTCTCGTTTACCACCTTCAAGCAGGATTATTCTTATCACGATATCGCTGATTTCAACTATACCTTTGATTCGATTGGGCCATTCAATTACGGTTACTCCTTCCGCTGGCGGGAGAAGCTGGTCGAGCCCTACTTCGGCAAGCTCGCTCAGGGAGTTGATCCTGTAGGCATCTAGATGATGTAGGGCGAGCTGCCCATAGTAATCACGAGCGAGCAGATAACTAGGAGAAACAACGATGTCGGTAATCAAGAGCCCCTTGGCAATTCCCTTTACCAAGGTTGTCTTCCCCGCGCCAAGCGGCCCAACTAGAGAAACAACCATCCCGTCGGTGAGCATACTGGCAAGGTCAATTCCGATCTCTTCCATTTCTTGTGAGCTGTGAGCGATGATTATCTTATTCATTATTCGCGCAGGTGGGCATCGAGCTTGGCCAAGCGTTTCATTATACGATGAACACTCCGGTCTACCTCTTGGTCGGTTAGTGTGTGGTCGCCTGCGCGCAAGGAGATTTCGTACGTGAGGCTTTTCTCGTGTTCAGAGACTTGCTTTCCCTGGTACAGGTCGTAGAGCAAGACGCTGTCAATAAGGTTCTCGGATGTAATTGCTTGGCGGATCTTTTCCTCGGGGAGCTCAATTGGAGCGAGCAGAGAAAGGTCTCGTTTGGAAGCGGGAAAACGTCCAGGAGGCGTGAACAGATGCTTGGTTCTGCCTAAGCGCTGCAGCTTGTCGACGTCGATCTCAAACAGGATCAACGTAGCGCTGCTGGAGAGATGGTCGCAAACGGTGGGGGCGAGCTCGCCCAACAGTCCCATTTCTTCTCCTGCTAACGTGATTCTTGCCGCGCGTCCAGGGTGGAGAAAGGTTGGAATATCATTAGTGAGAAAGCGTGGCTCTCCCACGTTCAGGGAAGCCAGAAGATTCTGGATAACTCCCTTTGCTGTCAAGAGGTCAATATTCCTTCTACCGGAAAGGGAAAGTTCGGTACGTCCGAACAGGAGACCCGCGAGAGACTCGTGTTCATTTCGTGGCTTGGAGAATACCCGGCCTACCTCGAATAGCATCCCACCCGCAACGCCCCGTTTTAAGTTGGTTTCAACTACAGAAAGAAGTCCAGGAAGGAGACTTCCCCTCAATGCTCGTTGTCCAGCAGTCATTGGGTTCTTGATTTCTACTAGGTTTTCAGCCGACAACGCAAGGGCTTCCCTGTACTGCCTCTTGTCAAAGCCATCCGTTACTACTTCATCTAATCCTAGCCCAGTAAGGATGGCTAGTATCTGGTCCTTATACAGTTCCATAGGGGGCTTTTTCCCTATTTGTAACGTTGTCTCTGGCGGAGTAGAAGGAAGGCGATTGTAACCATAGATTCGGCCAATCTCCTCAATCAAATCTACCTCTCGGTTGAGATCGGAACGGAAGGAAGGAACTTGTGCTAACAGGTTTTCTCCTTTGTTACTCACCTTCATTCCCAATCGGGTAAGAATCTCTGCCATTTCCGCGTGCTTGATCTCAATGCCTAAGAGGCTAGTGACGTAGCTGGGGCGGAGCGTGAGTGTTCGCAAAGCCCGTTTGCGCGGATACACATCAACCATTCCGCGATGAACACAGCACCCCGTCATCTTCTGTAGCAGGTGTGCCACACGCTTTGCTGCTATGGGTATGCTTTCAGGATCAACGCCGCGCTCGAAGCGCTGCGAGGCTTCACTGCGAAGGCCAAGAAATCTGGTTGCCTTGCGGATTGTAGCTGGGGAGAAGGTTGCTGCTTCTAGGAGAATGTTTGTCGTCTCTTTTCTGATTTCACTTCGCTCCCCTCCCATTACCCCAGCAATTGCCAGATCTCCAACAGGATCACTGATCATCAGGATTTCGGGCCCAAGCTTGCGCTCAACCTTGTCCAAGGTACAGAAAGAATCCCCCTTCTTGGCATGGCGAACAATGATCCTGTCTTTCACTAAATTGGCATCGAATGCGTGTAAGGGATGGCCAAGCTCTAGCATGACATAGTTTGTCACATCTATTATGTTAGCCAGCGGCCTCATTCCCGCTTTTGATAGACGATGCTGCATGAGAGGCGGGGCAGAGCCGACAGTGACATTGCTCATAAGGGACACGGTATAGCGTGGTGTATCAGCTGCGTCTTCCACTTCAACCGAAAATTGCTCTCCCGTTGGAGGGGAAGACCCATCAAATGTCAGCAAGGGCGGATGTAGTTCCTTTCCGGTGATTGCGGCAACCTCACGGGCGATTCCGTAGATTCCCAAGCAGTCCGGACGATTTGAGGTTACCGAGATATCGAGAATGTAGTCCTCGAACTCTAGAAGCTCGGCTAGATCTACACCAAGTGACAGATTGAGCCTTGGGTCGAAATTCCATATGCCAGCAGAATGTTCTTCTAATCCTAGCTCAGTTCTCGAACAGATCATCCCCTGGGACGTAATTCCGCGAATCTTGCGCTCCTCTATGACTAAACCGCCGGGCAGCTTCCCTCCAACCATGATTACAGGAACGGTTGCGCCATCAACTACATTGAGGGCCCCACATACAATCTGGGCTTGGCTGGTACCTGTGTCAACAACACACAGGAGGAGATGATCAGAGTTGGGGTGAGGACAGTGTGAGACCACACGCCCGACTACAGCACCGCGCAATGCCCCAGTAGGGATAATTCCTTCAACTTCAATACCGGCCAGAGTTAGCTGGTTCGCAAGTTGTTGAACCGACCTTTCAGTTACATCTATGTCTACATATTCCGCCAGCCATCGGGATGGTACCTTCATTATTGACCTCGCTTAGGATCATTCCATAGAAAGCTCAAGATAGAAGACGCCTTCTCCGTTTCCTAGGATTGGCATGGCGAACCCAACCGTTACCCTTAGCGGCAGGAGGCCACCAATTGCGGAAAGGTCGAGTATTCCCTCTACACCAGCTTCTACTTTGGGGGTAGTTTTACCGAATTCATCGAAATTTGTCCAGCTTGTTCCGCCAGCGACAAAGACGCGCCCACCCAGCTTGTCAAGCATCACCAGGTTTGCCAGATTATATGACTCGTTGCCAAGCGAGAAAAACTCTACCGCGAGATGGCCATAGAGCTTATGCTCGCCTGGAAACGTTGCCTTGAACCAGGTACCCCCGATTGTCCTTCCAAAGCTTATGAGTTCTTCAAGGTCAAACAGGAGAGGGGAGGGAACTCTGCCAATCCCCGTTCCCAACGTAACAGTTCCTTGAAGATAGATGCGAGGAAAGAGGCGAATTTCATTGAACGCGCTAACGGTTGCCCTCCCTGCCGCGCCAGGACTCAGATCGAGAGCGAATGTAGTTACGCGATTGTCTCCAGGTGGTCCATATTCTGCTGCTCCAATGTGCAAATAAGAGAATGGTTCCTTAGTGGTGATGATTCGGTGTCCGCTCAGAGTAATTGTGCGCGTGGGATGCCAGAAGATCCCAGGAGAACCGGTCTTTGCTTGAGAAAAAGAAGTGAGCGTGTAGCCTAGTGCTCCAACGACCTCTCCTTCCTTCAGGGCAGCCGAGAGAAAGGAATAGTGGTTGCGCCCCTCCCAAATACTTGCAGAAACTATTCCTTGACCGATCGTTACGCGCAGCCGGTTAAGGAAGCTAATACTTAGTCCGGTCGATCCCAGGTCAGGTTGGATCAAATAGGCGTCGAGCGGCAACGTACTAGCGCTTATTGCTGTGAGCAACTTTGTGGGCGAGTTGTTATTCAACCGGTTGTAGTCAGGAAGCAAATGATCGGGATCGATTGTTGCTCGGTGAACTACTTCCTCTGTTTCGAAAGTTAGCGTGGCTGAGTCGGTGGCCCCATCCCATTGTTGGCGCACCATATTACCTGAGACTAAGGCTAGTTCGACCACTACTGGTTGTATGACGCCTCCGCTGCGGCTTACGTGTACAGTGGTTTGATGGCCGATCTCCGTCGGCTTGCGGGAGACTATCTTTACTGTGTAGTCAACGCCTCCCGGGCTTGCCAGCCAGGTCTCAAACAAATGTGCAAGGGAATAGCCTGCTTCCTTCTCAAGTACCATGCGTAGTTCGTCTACATCAATGATCTTGTTTCGGAACTCTAGCCCTGCGGTGCGGAGCCCGGTCTCGAATCTTTCTCTCCCCATGGCAGCGGCAATTGTCCGCGCTACCAAGTATCCCTTATCGTATAGCCTGATGACCGAGGCGTTTTCGTAACGGACCTCTGATGCAGGCTTTATGATTGCCTCGTCGAAACCATACTCATAGTTCATGATGTAGGGAAGCTCGATCTCGTGTTCCCTCAGGTTGAGAAAGCCAAATTGTGAGCGTACGAAATTCTCTAGAATGCCGTCTTGTTTCAAAACAAAGATGTTTGGCCCGAACTCACCGTGCCGGCGTTCAAAATAGCTTACCGCCAAGTACTGCGCCATTCCTTCGGAGAGCCAATTTTGCCCGTTTAGGTCTACTCCCACACTAAGGCCCCACCATTGGTGGGCGATCTCATGAGCCAGCGTGAACTCGCAGAAACGATTCAGGACTCCCGGCACGGTTACATTGCGATGGCTGAAGAACAGATCGGATAGCCAAACGATACCGTCTGCAGCCATGGACAGGCCATAGCGGTTGGGATTCTCTACAATAGTAAGAGAGGAGTGCGGATAAGGGCCAAATCTCTGTTGATAGTCCGCCAAGATATCTATTGCGTAGGTGGAAAAAAGGCGCGCCGTTTCTTCGTGGCCGGGGAGAAAGAAGACCTTGATTGGTATTGGAAAGTCTTCGAGCGCGAAGTACTCATAGTTGGGACCGATAGTGATGGCAAACGTACGAGTAGGTGAATCATTCCATGCAACGTAGCGCTTGAAGTTCTCCGCCTTGGGTTCGATCTCTATGATATGGTCGCTTCCACAGACAAGCGTGTAGCTCGCCGGAAGGGCGATCGTCACTGAGTAATCAGCGACAGAGAATTCAAAAGGGAACCCCTCTGCTGATTCAGAGGATAGTATTTCGTTTTGCTCGTTCCAGCGCGGTTGGTCATGGGCAAGTAGCGGGTACCATCCAAAGCGCCAAGTAAGAATCTCTTGTTCGATTCCCTGGTCACCGGCAGTGGTCCTTGGGATGAGCGTAGAAAAACGTATTCGTAAGGTGATCGTCTGGTTCTGTGCTGCGGGAAGGTCGACCGCGAGGACTGTATGTTGCAGGGAAAAAGTCTGGAGCGCGTACGGGAGGGAGAGGAACCGAAATGGAAGCGTCTCATCGCCTTGCGGCCGGAGCATCTCTACTGTTTCAACGGTCGTTGATGCTGGCTCAAAACCCTGCGGATAGAGGTCATCGATTGTTCGGTTGCTGGAAAAGGGGTTTTCCTCTTGTCCTAGATTGGCGAGAAGGAAGAAATAAGCCGTAGGGGAATCTGCTGTGAAGGTCACTTCTTCTACGCCAACCAGGGTCTTCTGTTTGGGGTCATAGGTTACGTCGATTGAGTAAGCTGTTGCAGCAGAAACGGTAAGATCGATAATGCTACTGATCCCAATGATTAGCAAGACAAGTACCATCAATTTGTTTCTTAGTGGGCTGTTCATTCCTTTCCCTAAGCGCAACGCGTAAGGATAATTCAAGCGTCCTTGGTTGCTTATTTCTCGTTGCCTGTTCTTTCCTCTTCCTGAATCATCCTGTTGGTTTTCACTCTTACCGAAGTACTCTCTCGCTCCGTTGCCTTTTCCACAGTGATTGTTACTGGACCGATAGTAACTTGCTCTCCGTTCTTAGGCATTGCCGCGAGGCAGTGAAAGAGCAATCCATTGATGGTTACTCCCTTGTCTTCCGGAAGATCAATATCCATTGCTTGATTGAGCTGATGGATCGAGGTATCTCCATCTATAAGCGCCTCATCGGGCGAGATACGCTTGATTAACATTACTGGGTGGTCGTACTCGTCTTCGATCTCTCCTACGATCTCTTCAAGGATATCTTCTAGCGTGATAATTCCGGCCATCCCGCTGAATTCATCTATTACAACTGCCATATGTACGCGTTCCCGCCGGAACTCCCTCAATAGAACATTGATCGGCTTGCTTGTTGGCGTATAGTAGACCGGGCGCAGCATATCTTGCAGGCTAGTGTGGGAGTCTGCGGCAGGCGCTAGCAGATCCTTTGCGTATAGGGTGCCGACAATATTATCTGGTGTCTGTTCGTATACCGGGAAACGTGAGTGTCCATCTTTGATGACTATTTCCCTTGCCTCTGCCAGGGAGGTTTCCGCTTCGATCAATTGAACGTCAGGTCGGGGGATCATCACTTGATTGGCGGTTATTTCGTCGAAAGAAAGGATACGGCGAATCATTTCTCCATCTTCCACGTCAAGGAGGCCACGTTCCTCGCTTGCATCGATCAGGGTTTCAATCTGTTCATCACTAACCGGCATGGGCTCTTCCTGTGAAAGGTCTTCTCCAAACAAGCGTACGATTCCGTAAGCTAACCAACGGAACATAACGATCAGCGGCCGCAGCAGGCGGGAGAAAAAGTAGATTTGGTTTATTGTGGCCAGGGCGTATCGCTCTGCGTTCTTCTTGGCGAAGTTCTTTGGGGTAATCTCACCGAATATGAGAAGAGAAAGAGTCATGATGCCAGTTGCTAGTAACCCTACTTGATAAGTTGGGATTCCCTGGGGAAGGAACCGCAGTACGACTAGTGTCATCAGCGAACTTGCCCCAACATTGGTCAGGTTATTTAAGATGAGTAGGGCAGTGATAAGATTATTCGGCTCCTTAAGGAGAGCGGAGAACGCTTTTCGCTTCTTCTTATACGCGCTTACCAGGTAGCTTAACCGCCCTTCATCGAGAGAAGTGATAGCGGTTTCTGCGCTAGAGAAATAGGCAGAACAAACAACAAGAAAAACTAGTAGCGCAGCTTGTGCGCCAATTGCCACGGTTAGACTCACCTCAATATCCTAAATTATAGAAGGCTATTCTTTGCTTGCAAGGACATTGTACAGTAAAGCATGGTTAAGATAGAATTATGTGGTACCCAAGGAGGCGAGGTGAATATCGAGGAGCTAGAGCGAGTCATACGATTACTGAAAGCGGAAGATTTGATAGAAATCACCATTTGGGACGGAAAGAAGCGGATCACCGTCTGCAGGGAGAGTGTTTCTGGAAAGGAGAATCATGACAAGGATGCTTCATCACAGGTTGAAGAGGAAGAGAAGAATCAATTCATATTTACCTCGCCCCTTGTGGGAACGTTTTACCGTCGTTCTTCACCAGAAGAAGAGCCATTCGTTGACGAAGGATCCTTGGTTAAGCCTGGCGATACCTTATGCATTATAGAGGCAATGAAGACGCTAAATGAGATCAATGCCACAGAATCTGGGAGATTGCTGCGAATTCTGGTTGAAGATGGACAGACGGCGGAATATGGAGACCCGCTGTTTCTGTTTGAGAGAACGTGACACTGGGCAAAGTACTGATTGCCAATCGAGGAGAGATTGCTCTACGTATAATTGAGGCCTGCCGCGAGCTTTCCCTTGACTCGGTTGCAGTGTTTTCGCAAGCCGATAGGGAAATGCCGTATCTCAAGCTTGCCGGTGAAAAGGTTTGCATTGGCCCTGCCAATCAGAAGAAGAGCTACCTGAGTATTCCTGCCATAATTAGCGCTGCTGAGTTAACGGGGGCTGAAGCAATTCATCCAGGGTATGGATTTCTCGCGGAGAATCCCCATTTTGTGGAAGTATGTGTAGGGCACAACATTATTTTTGTTGGTCCAGATCACCAAGTAATGGAACTCGTTGGAAACAAACTTGCCGCAAGGGAAGTAGTCGCTGCCGCTGGTGTGCCCGTTCTTGCTGGCGCAGCGGT
Organism: Candidatus Bipolaricaulota bacterium; assembly: GCA_030612175.1. GTDB lineage: Bacteria > Bipolaricaulota > Bipolaricaulia > UBA7950 > UBA9294 > JAUVYF01. The sequence continues at coordinate 11,044 of JAUWOJ010000022.1, forward strand.
TCCGGAGCAAGATGACCAACTGGAGATAACGGCAGAGGAGGTAGGCTATCCGCTGTTTGTAAAGGCAGTTTTTGGCGGGGGTGGACGGGGAATACGCCTAGTGAACGAGCCGCAGGAACTAAGAAACGCTGTTCGCGCCGCCGGCAGTGAGGCTGGCGCGGCATGCGGAGATACCAGCCTTTATCTGGAACACGCGCTTGTAAACCCACGCCATATAGAGGTGCAGATCCTTGCCGATAGTTGTGGAAAAATCGTGCACTTGGGAGAAAGAGAGTGCTCTATTCAACGTCATCACCAGAAGTTGATTGAAGAAACAGCCGCTCCTTGCCTTGATCCTGAGCTACGCCGAGAGCTTTGCGCGGCCGCGGTTACAGCCGCGCGAACAATTGGCTATCAGAATGCTGGAACAGTGGAGTTTGTAGTCGATGTGGAGGGCTTCTTTTACTTTATTGAGGTGAACGCGCGCATCCAGGTTGAGCATTCAATAAGTGAAATGGTTACGCGGGTTAACCTGGTTAAGCAACAACTTAGTCTGGCGGGCGGTGACTCTCTGGAGGATTGGCCGGAAGAGGTTCCTTGCTGTGGACACGCGATTGAGTGCCGGATTAACGCAGAGGATCCCGCCCACGACTTCCTCCCGTCGTGTGGCCGAATTGAGATTCAAGAACTTCCTACTGGAAACGGGGTTCGGCTTGATACGCACATCTACAATGGAATGGAAGTTACCCCCTACTATGACTCATTGTTGGCTAAGATAATCGTATGGGGGCAGAATCGTGAAGAGGCACGAATCAAGATGTATACTGCTCTTGAGCGATTTCGCATCCGGGGCGTGACTACTACTTGCTCGTTGGTTCAAGAGATCATCTCTCATCCTTCATTCCGTCAAGGACTAATGGGGACAGATTTCCTGGCCGATCTTTTTGACTGAAGGGTTGACTGGCTTATCAACGCGATTTACCATTTGTTGCGGATTTTCGCAAGTGTCTTTCTTAGATCACAGGAGTACGAATGTTTGACTCTCTTTCTAGCAAGTTGAATACGATTCTCTCGCGTTTGCGCGGGAAGGGAAAGCTCTCCGAGGCCGATGTTGATTCAGCTCTGCGCGAGATTCGCCTTGCCCTGCTCGAAGCCGATGTAAATTACAAGGTTGCTAAAGAGCTGATAGCAAGCGTACATGATCGAGCAATAGGAAGCGAGGTTCTAGAAAGCCTCACCCCTGGCCAGCAAGTAGTTAAGATTATACGCGATGAGCTTACCGCGCTTATGGGCAAAGAACGAATTGGCCTCTTGCTCGCCAATAAACCGGCAGTGATCATGCTCGTGGGGTTGCAGGGCTGCGGGAAGACAACCACAGCGGCCAAGCTCGCGCTGACCCTGAAGAAAGAAGGCAAGAAATCAGTCCTAGTGGCAGCAGATGTGTACCGACCCGCGGCGGTGGAACAACTGAGGAAATTGGGAGAAGAGATAGATCTACCTGTATTTGAACAAGGAAGCTCCCCGGCGCAGATTGTAACTGGCGCTCGTGATTGGGCAGAGGAAAATCTGTGCGATGTGGTGATTATTGATACAGCCGGTCGACTACAAATTGATCAGAGCATGATGAACGAGTTAGTTCAGCTTAAGGACGCAACCAGCCCTGACGAGATCCTCCTTGTCGCCGATGCCATGACCGGCCAGGAAGCGGTGAACATTGCCAGTAGTTTCCATGAAAAGCTTTCCCTTTCGGGCGTAGTACTCACCAAGCTGGATGGAGACGCGCGGGGAGGAGCCGCGCTTTCCATTCGCGCAGTAACAGGATGTCCGATCAAATTTGTGGGGGTAGGTGAAAAACTTCCCGAGATCGAGGCGTTTCATCCCAAGCGTATGGCGGAGCGTATACTGGGAATGGGAGACATGCTTTCTCTTATTGAGCAGGCTGAGGGCGCGATTGATCAGAAAAAGGCAGAGGAGATCGCGAACCGGATTAGAAAGGATCGCTTCACCCTACAGGATTTCCATGATCAGCTTCAAGAGATGCGCAAGATGGGGCCTATCTCACAGATTCTGGAGAAGCTTCCCGGAGGGGGGAGACTTAGGGAGAGCACTAATGTTGACGAACAAGAACTGGACCGCGCTTTAGCGATACTGCGATCCATGACCTTGGAAGAGAGGCTTGATCCATCTATAATTGGTGGTAGTCGCAAGAAAAGGATTGCCCGCGGAAGTGGAGCTAGAGTGCGTGATGTCAATTCGATTTTGTCCCGATTCAAAGAGGCCAAGCGGGCGATCAAGTTTATGGGAACTGGGCGAGGAAAGAGTAGGTTCCCACCAGAGTTTTTGCAGCAGCGATGAAAGTAAATGGCAGGAATTAGGGACCCGGTACTAGAGACTAGAGACTAGGTACTAGAGACTAGGGACTAGAGACCAGGGACTAGAGACCAGGGACCAGGGGCAAAAGGTTCATCTACGTAGAACAATAGACAGGCATTCTGGCAATACTAATGAAGTTGGTGGCTATTTAGTCTAGTATCTATGAATAAAATGAGGTGAGACTATGGCAGCAAAGATTAGACTGAAGAGGGGCGGCAGGAAAGGACAACCATCCTATCGAGTAGTTGTGCTTGATGGGCGCAAAGCACGTGATGCCAAGGTAGTTGCCGATTTGGGGCACTACGATCCCAAGACGAATCCGGCAAGTGTTGAGATTGATTCAGAGGCTTCCCTGAAATGGCTTCTCGAAGGAGCCAAACCAACAAAAATTGTGCGCGATATATTCTCTAGGGCTGGCGTCATGACTGCCTGGAATGAGGCACGCCACGGCAAGAGC
>JAUWOJ010000058.1 GCA_030612175.1 Candidatus Bipolaricaulota bacterium
GTTGCCGGTTTCGAAGACGAGGTACGTGGACAGATCGAGACATTCATCTCTCCATATGTCGATGAACTGAGAACGGACACACTTGGAAACCTCATTGCCACGCGAAGAGGAAACAGCGATCTAACTCTCATGCTTGATGCACACATGGACGAAGTAGGATTCATGGTAAAATGGATCGACAACAATGGATACCTACGCTTTGCTCCGCTTGGCGGATGGGATGAGAGGATTATCCCTGGTCATCGCGTAGAAATCCTTAGCCGTTCAGGAGAGAAGCATTGTGGTGTGATTGGTTCTGTTCCCCCCCACATTCTAACGGCGAAACAGCGCAAAGAGTCAATCCCCATAGAAAAGATGTTCATCGACGTAGGGGGCAGCTCGTCACAAGAAGTGGCCGACATGGGTCTCCGCATTGGCGATCCTCTTACAATCCACTATCCCTTCACTAAGCTTCGAGAAGGATACGTGACTGGAAAAGCGTTTGATGACCGAGTGGGCTGTGTGGCGATGATTCAGACAGCCTGCCGACTAGCAAGCGCTGATCTTAATATGAACCTGGTCCTTGCCTTTGTGATTGGAGAAGAAGTGGGCCTGCGCGGAGCACGCACTGCTGCCTATCAGATAAACCCAGACCTTGCTCTCGCCCTAGAGGGAACTATCGGAGCGGACATGCCTGGAATTCCTGAAGAGAATCAGCCGGTGCGTCTTGGCCATGGCCCAGCAATAACAGTTGCTGATAGTGGAATCATCGTTTCGCCCAAGCTGATTAAGGCACTGGAACAGACTGCTGAGCGTGAGGCAATCCCGTATCAATACAAACTACCAACCTATGGAGGCACTGACGCCGGCGCGATTCACCTAACACGTGAAGGAATCATGGCTGGGGTTCTCTCAATTCCTTGTCGATTCATCCATTCACCGACCTCAACAGTACGATTGAATGATCTGGAGAATACAATTCAGCTACTCACACATTTCATCGAAGACCTTCCCGGCACCCTCCTACAACAAAGAAGTTGATCCAGGATTCCCTTACTAGAGGACTCTCCTTACACACTAGCCCGCACTCGCTTAGTGGCAAGTTCCTCGCGCACAACCTTCGCCAGGCGCCTGATTCCCTCGTCAATCTTCGCTTCGCTGTTCAACGAGAATGAAAGGCGCATCGCGTTCTCTCCCCCTCCATTGGGATAGAACCCGCTACCGGCCACATAGGCCACTTTGTTTTCAATTGCGCGTGGAAACATCTTCCCTGTGTCGATTTCATCAGGCAAACATAGCCATAGGAATAAGCCGCCATCTGGATGAGTCCAAGTAATCCCTTCATCCTGTGGCATGTACCGCTCCAAAGCCGCAATCATCATGTCGCGCTTCTTTCGGTAACATGCGCAAACCATTCTTAGGTGCTCATCCATCCCGCACTCCTTGATATAACGCGCCACCATATGCTGCGTTAGCTTAGAGGTGCACAAGTCACTTACCTGCTTCATTCGTACAAGAACATCCATCAAGTCACTATCGGAAGTAAACAACACACCGAGCCGCAGCCCAGCAGATAACACCTTGGAAAAGGTCATCAACGTGATCACGCGACCATCAGTATCTAGACTCCAGACTGTTGGGATCATTTCTCCGGCAAAACGCAGTTGGCTATATGGGCTATCTTCAATAACTAGTAGCTCCTCTCGCCGAGCAATCTCAAGCAAGCGCTCACGTTTCTCAAGCGACATTGTGATTCCGGTCGGATTCTGGAAGTCAGGGATCACATAGATTGCTTTCAGGGTCTTGCCTTCCTGTCTGGCTACGGCAATCTGCTGTTCAAGAATGTCAAGGTTCATCCCATCTTCATCCATCAAGATTCCTATTCTTTCGGCTTGATATGAGCTGAATGTTTGAAGTGCCGCTAGATAGGTTGGTGCTTCGCAGAATATGACATCGCCTGGGTCCAGAAAAGCCTTAGATATTAGATCCAATCCCTGCTGAGAAGCAGTAGTAACCAGAATCTGCTCAATACTCAACCGTAGTCCAAGGGGCTGTAGCCACTCAACAACTGCGCGGCGCAAAGTCAAGCTGCCTTCCGTCAAGCCATACTGAAGAACATTCTTGTGGTGCTCGCGTAACTCATCGGCGGCGATCTCCGCCAGCTCGTGATGCGGAAATGTTTCCGGAGCCGGAAGCCCGCCAGCAAACGAAATAATATCCGGTTCTTCGGTTAGCTTGAGCAACTCACGGATCGCAGAGCGTTTCGTAGCTACTGCGCGTTTAGAGATGTGCTTCTTCATTCCTCCCCCCTCCTCCAGATCGTCCTCATTTCCCAATGCTCCATATTCTATGGCTACTGGGAGAGCCTTGTCAAAAAAACAGCCGCTCGAAGACGGGAAGAAGGCTCGCGGAAATGCAAATTCCAAGAAGTGCCCCGCAGATAACATCTAGAGGATAGTGTTCCTTCATGTAAACGCGGGACAGAGCAATCGTTCCAGCAGCAAGGTAAACAACAACTTGCGCCGCAAGCAAAGGATAGCAATGAGAAATCACGAAGGCGAGGCCAAAGGATGTAGTAGCATGACCGGAAGGAAACGAATACCTGTCCATGAATCGCGAACGTAAGCCAAATGTAGTAAATACTGGACGAGGTCGAGCAAACAACAGCTTGAACAAACGGAAGATGGCAATATTAATGATGGATATTCCACCCCCCACTAGTACGTAGCTCCTGTCCGCTGGCCCGCCAAACAAGATCAATCCCAGAGCTAGCACGCCCCATAGATAACCATCGCCAAGGTAGGTGGCGCCAGCAAGTAAAGGCGCAATGCGCCTCAGCGGCGTACTCTCGCTAACCGCATACAGTGCTTCTACGTCCCACCGCAAGATCCCATCAATAACAACGTCCAGCCGATTAGTTGCACGAGCCCAAGCGTTTATCATCGCCGTTTCTTCGCTCTTAAAGTCGGAAAAAGAATTACGTCACGGATGGACGAACAATCAGTCAACAACATTGCCACCCGATCGACCCCAAACCCAATCCCGCCGGTCGGAGGCATTCCATGTTCTAAGGCGAACAGAAAATCTTCATCAATCTGCTGTGCCTCGTCATCTCCATCTTTTCTCCAACCTTCCTGTTGCTCAAATCGGCAGCGCTGATCAATTGGATCATTCAATTCAGTAAAAGCGTTGGCCAACTCCATTCCACCGATGAAAAGCTCAAATCGCTCTGCTACTCCTTTCACGCCGGTTTTTTTCTTGGCAAGTGGAGAGGTATCTACCGGGTAATCCTTGATAATCGTTGGCTGGATCAGCTTTGACTCGACGAATCTTTCAAACAACTGATCGATCAATTTTCCACGCGGTAACACTGGAAGATCAATTCCTGCGCGTGTCGCGTCCGATAGAATGTCTTCAGCAGACCGATTAGCTACGGGAACCCCAGATTCGTCTTCAACTGCTTCCTCCAGGTCTAGCCGTCGCCAGGGAGACTCAAGGCTAATCTCTTGTCCTTGATAATGAATCTTGAGGGAGCCAATCACATCCATAGCGCTTCGTTGTATCAGTTCTTCGGCTAGAGACATCATCCCTTCATAGTCACTATACGCTTCATAGATCTCTAGGGTAGTAAACTCAGGGTGATGCTCGGTAGAAACACCTTCATTACGGAAACTTTTCCCCAGCTCATATACTCGTTCCAATCCCCCAATCACAAGTCGTTTCAGATAGAGCTCGGGGGCAATACGTAGATACAAATCAATGTTAAGCGTGTTGTGGTGAGTAGTAAATGGCCGCGCCGTAGCTCCACCAGCCATCGGTTGCATGATTGGTGTTTCTACTTCAACAAACCCACGCTCATCCAGGAAGCGACGCATTGCCGCAACCATACGCGAGCGGCGGACAAATATATCACGTGCCCGTTCATTGGCAATCAAGTCAAGGGAACGATGACGATAGCGTAACTCCACATCCTTTAGGCCGTGCCATTTTTCGGGAAGTGGGCGGAGCGATTTGGCTAGAAGAGCCCAATTCGCGACATCAATCGTAAGCTCTCCCCTCTTAGTGCGAAACACTTCCCCACATACTTGGAGGAAATCCCCAATATCGTTGTCGCACAGGCTCTGATAGCCTATCACTTCCAAGGCGTCCAGGGTTGCATATACCTGTATCTCTCCTGTTTCATCCCGCAGGTCGAAGAACGAAGCCTTCCCCATTCGTCGAAACGCAACCACACGACCAGTAATCGTTGCCTGTTTACCACTTCTTTCTTCCGGCACAAGCCCAGAAAAGCGGGCGGTAACCTCTCCAATAGTATCTGTGCGAGCAACACGTGCCGGATAAGGATTGGTCCCTTGGCATCGCAAAGTGCGAAGTTTATTCAACCTTGCCTGCACTAGCGATTCGCTCATCGCTCTTTCTTGATCGCCAAGACTACAAACCGGACAGTGCCGCCTGGAAGTTCAACGGAGAGTTCATCCCCCTTCCGTCGACCCAACAAAGCGCTACCCACCGGGGAAGCGACTGAAATCTTTCCCTTTTCCAGATCAACCTCGGCCGTACTCACCAACGTAAATGACCCACTTTCGACAGAAACCAGATCCTGCAGGATGAAACTGGAGCCAATCACTATTTCTTCCCCTGATATCTCATCCTCGGGAATAATCTCTGCCGCTTCCAGAACCGCGGTAAGACGCCGCACTTCACGCTCATAATACTGCTGCTCGCTCTGTAGGTATATGTATTCCTTATTCTCCCGAAGATCTCCCCCGCTCAGCTTCGAGTGCTTCAGTTTCTGTGGAAGTGCTTCATACAGTATCTGATTAGCTTGTTCCAACTCTTGCTGCATGCGTTTGAATCCTTCCTCAGTAAGGAAAACCGTTTCACTAACCATTTGTCTCCTCCAGCCTACTGGCCGCCTTGAATTCCTCAATTAAGTGTCGCTCAATCTCGCCTAAACATTTCCCTTTGCACGTTTTCTGCGGTTGTACGATCATGTCTATCTCAGAGAAAAGCAATGGATGTCGGCGAAATATCTCCCGGAGAAAGCGCTTCATCTTGTTTCTCTCCACTGCGTTTCCCCATCTCCGTGTTATTACGATCCCCATTCGGCCAAGGCATCCACTGGAGAGAAGGTAAAGGGAGAAGTAGCTTCCTTTCCACGCTATGCCACTACGGTACACCCGCTCGAAATCTCTCCTTCTCTTAAGCCTTCTAGTAGCGGGGAATCGACCGTCACTTTTCTCCTGCATAGAAAGCAAATATAGCAATAGCTAGGGGTTTTTTCAAGGCTCCTTAGGGCCTCCTTCACTTTCCTTTGTTCTGACGATACACTTACTGATGACAATGTCGAAGCAACGTATCTATACTGTATCAAGGCTGAACAAGGAAGCTCGTCGAATCCTGGAGAGTGAGATCGGTTCTCTTTGGCTAAAGGGAGAAATCTCCAATCTCACCCTTGCTCCTTCTGGGCACGCGTACTTCACAATCAAAGATGCCACATCTGAGATTGCTGCCGTTCGATTCAAGGGCGGCTCCAAACTCTCGTCTCTGAGACTCGATAACGGAAAGCAGATCCTTGCCTACGGACAGCTGACGATTTACGAACCACGTGGCCGCTATCAGTTTATCGTTGCTCTCATTCAGCCAGCCGGCTTGGGTGCGCTACAGCTAGCCTTCCAACAGCTAAAAGACAAACTGAATAAGGAAGGACTATTTGACAAAGGCCATAAGAAGCCACTTCCACATTACCCCCAGCGCATTGGTATTGTTACTTCACCTAGTGGTGCGGCAATCCGTGATATTCTTTCCGTTTTCTCACGGCGTTGGCCCATGATACAGGTCTACATTTTTTCCGCTTTGGTTCAGGGAGAAGCAGCAGCTCATGAGCTTGTCTCATCTATCGCGCTTGCCGAGCGCTTTAGCCGTGATAAGACTCCACTCGATCTGTTAATCATCAGCCGGGGTGGTGGATCCCTAGAAGATTTAGCCGCGTTTAACGACGAGCAACTAGCTAGAGCTATCTTCACCTGTTCTATTCCAATTATGTCGGCCATTGGTCATGAGATTGACTTCACAATAGCCGATTTTGTCGCGGATCTGCGTGCCCCTACACCCTCCGCTGCCGCAGAACTCGCGGTGCCAGATCACACAGAGGTGGCCTCTGCGCTAACTACCGTTGTGGACACTCTGAGCAAGCGAGTGACTTCCCTTATTGAACAGAAAGAGAGAAGATTGCAGACAGAGCTCAAAGAGTACATTTATCGCCTGCCAAGCAGACAAATAGAAACACTAGGTCAGCAGCTAGATGCTCTTCTCTCCAAGCTCCTGCGCCTGGCAAAAGAGTCATGGAAGAGGCAAAAGCAGCGACAGGAAGGACTGACGGGGCTACTACGACTCTCTGACCCCAGACTACCGTTTCGCCGTGGCTATTCCCTAACCTTCCTGTCCGGGAGCTCTGCCTCCCTGCGAGACTCTGCGTGCGTAACACAAGGGCACCAGATCGAAACTCACCTACTAAAAGGTAGAATCCTCTCACAAGTAGAGGAGGTGACAGATACTTGAAAATCAACGAGGCTTTGACAAAACTGGAAGGAATCACTAAGCAGCTGGAGAAAGACGATCTCCCCCTAGAAGAGGCGCTTCGCTTATTTGAACAGGGAATTGCCCTTGCGACAAAGATAAAAACCAATCTAGATCAGGCAAAACTACACATCAACAAGGTGATCGAAAGTACCGAAGGCATTTTCGTGCTCGAAAAGTTTGACCTGTCTTAGTTCCTCCTTATAATCGTATTCATTATGAACAAGGTCGCAGGATATGATGCTGCAATC
>JAUWOJ010000035.1 GCA_030612175.1 Candidatus Bipolaricaulota bacterium
CTAGGAACCTCAAGGGCATGAAAGCCTGTTCTACCGACAATTCCCTGAGAACCTTATCTAATTCTTTATTCATTGTGCCACCTCACTATAACTAACATGAAAGCCCATGCTTCTTGAGATACATGAAGCTCTATTCTTAACATCTTCGATGACCTTGCTAACAGCTTGTTTAGCAAACTTACTTCTAGGCATCGATATACTGACAGCAGCTATAACTTCGCCTTGATAACTTCTTACCGGCGCGGCTATACAACGAACATCCTTATGGAACTCTCCTTTATCAAATGCAAACCCTTTCTTACGCACGTTTGCTAGTTCACTTTTCAGTTCCTCAAGATAAATAATAGTCTTTGATGTTAAAGGTACGAGTTGTATTGCCTTAAGATAGTCACTTAGAGAATCTTCATCGAGATAGGCAAGGAGTACTTTGCCCAAGCCGCTGCAGTAAGCAGGAATACGCTCTCCCACCGACTCCCTCGATATTACCCTCCTGTGCTTAGTCTCCAGATGGAGGTGCATCACCTCCCAGCCGTAGAGTATTGAGAGACGGGTATTAGCATCGTAGACTCTAGATAGATCTTTGAGAGGGCTTTTGGCCTTGTCTCGCAAATCTAAATGATGAAGCAAGAGGTTTGCACGTTCAAGGAATTTCAGTCCCAAACTATATTTCTTAGCTGCATCGCGGGCAAGATATCCCAATCTAGTCAAATTATAGAGGGTCGGATATATGCCGCCAAGCGTAAGTCCAAATCTCTTAGCAATTTGACTCGCAGTTAGTTTCTCAGTTTCTTCGTTGAACAGGTCGATGGTGGAAAAGGCTCTATCAAGAGAACGGTTTTCATACATGAATAGCGATGACTCCTTTTCTCCTTTTGCTATGTCAAATGTTATTTAGTATAGCATAAGGTCACCTCGAGATCAACCCCAGACTTGTCCCATACAAGATGAGCATGAGCGGAGGGAAAATGGCCGGACCGACACGTGAGTCGAATCAGCTGTGTGCGTGCGAGAGGGAGAGCGCTCGCACTCAGGCAACGCACAGGCAGATAGGAGCCATGATCCTAATGATGAAAGCCGCGCGCGTGATGAGTATGGAAGAGTTGCAAGTCTTCCTGAATTCAAGTGGTTTTTGTTCTTGCTTTCCAGCGCAAGCATCCCTTTTCGAGTCAAGAAATGAATTCTCCATCTACACGAGAGGCCTTGCAAGCTCCTCATCCACGGATTGCGCTCTAGAGAAACCGGCCGTAGATGCCTCTTCTCACGCTACGCGCAGATCAGATCAGTGGGGATGAAGAGGTTGTGCTGGGTTCGAAAGTCGTCCACTACGGGGAGCCAGGACGTGGACTAGAAGAAGGGAAGCGGATATTCCTCTCTTTCTCTCCTGTCAGATGAGAAAGAAAACGAAGGTAACAAGATCATTGTCTCAGACTCAGAGAGGAAATACCAAGGGCGGGGAACTCTAGTTTTCCACTTGGCGAACGTCTGAACGGCTGCCTGCAGCTGTCATCCTGGGCTAGATCGTGTATAAGTACCACTTGCTGCGAGCGTCAGAAGCCAACTTGTGGTCTATTCTTTCCGATTAGCTTTGAACTGTTCTTCGATTCTCTCCAGCGCTTTCTGCAAATCACTACTCCTTGACGAAATGTCGTCCTCAAGATTCTTCAGGCGGTGCTGAATACTGCCAAGGCCTTTTAAGTGCATAAAAACATCAGCAGCTGCAAGGACAAGCATCCCCGATATAATCCCTGCAAACAGCCACGTCACCGCTGGGGCATATGCTGAGAATAATAAACGGTACTCTAAGTCAGATACTCCTGGCAATAGCTTTGCACACAGTATAACTCCTCCGATGATCTGAAGAATCCCCATGATATATAGGACTACTGTTAGTCTAGGAATTGCAGATTTAGTATTTATTTGTCCCCTCCTGTATTCTGGCAATCACTCTGCACGTCTAAACGGCCACCACCACCGACCCCTAGGCAATGCCAGCGGAGTAAGTTGGCTGACCTGGCCGCGGAGGAACAAGACTTCACCTTCCAGGCGCCGGATCTCCCTCTCCAGGGCCTCGATCAATTGATCCTTGACCCCTTTGCTATCAGGGTGACAATCGCTAGATAAACCATCTCCCTTGATCTTCCGCCCCACTTCCTTGACTGCGTCTGAGAGTCGCATGTTGTGGTTGCGGACAAGCGCCTCAACGTCTCTCAACATGTTGAGGACCGCCGGACTATATTCCAGTCTCCCTTTCAAGCCCTTGCGGACCTGACCCTCAAGCAGGCCATCCATGCTAGCAAGAGCCTCAAGCCGCTCCCTTAGCTGAGGATAGCTCAGCGCTAAGATCCGCATTAAATCGTGTCTAGTGTTCATGGTAACTTTGATACTAGCTTGAGGGAAGGATAGCAGAGGATACACTGGACCCCTTACAGGGTGATTTTCGAGGGGTTCGTGAGGTATTCTTGAGCTCTTCTTGAGACAATATTGAGGTTTCTGATAGGTTATCCTCTTACTTGGCTCTCCATTATTTCCTCATAGAGCGCTAGGAGCTGCTTTCGAATTCGTTCATTGTCGAACTGGGTTAACAGGTTTCTTGACATTGACCGTCCCTTGTTAAGAAAGGCGGGATCCGTGGCCATCCGTTTAGTCAGAGCAATGAAGTCATCCGTATTTCTTGCTTTGAGATACGGATGCTCGTATAGGTCGAGATATTCGGGGATGTCTCGGTAGATGACCGGCAGTCCTGAAGCCGCGGCTTCCAGCGGGACCAGACCGAAGGTCTCTTGGTAGCTTGGGAAGAGCAGAAGGTCGGCTGCGTTGTAGATGGCTGGCATATCGCCTAACTCGAATACTCCAGGAAAGGTGACGTGTTCTCCCGCTGTACGGATGCGCTCATTAATCCTGCGAAACCCCTCGGTTACCATACCAAAAGGACGTCCACCGGCCCAAACAAAGACCAGATCTGGGCACGCCTTGGCGATATCCAAGAAATCTTCAACGCCTTTGCGCTTTTGCAACTGACCAACGCCAAGAACCACAAAGGCATCGTTCGACAATTTTAGTGCCCTGCGACCGGCTGCACGCCGCTCGGATGACTGTGAGAATCTCTTGACATCAATGGGATTATGAATCTGAACAATGCGGGTCTTGGCATTAAGGTCTCGAATCGTTCTCTCCACTGTCGGGGAGATAGCAATACAGACATCGGCATATGAATAGACGTGGCGCAAGTACCAGCGTGCAAACGGCATAAGAAGCGATCCCATCGGAAGCGAGCCCTTTATCGAATCCGGGATTACATGCACGGTAAACACACGCCGGCCCCGGTAGCGGCGGCCTTTCCAAAAATAATAGGGGCCGTAGCTATGTGCATGCATGAGGTCTCCCCAGCCTTCACCATTGACAACAACTTCAACATCGTCATGGCGTTTCAAGAGATCTACGCAATCCACGAAAGCGGTGTGCACTCCTTGACCCTGAATAGCAAATGCTGTCTCAGAGATCACATGAATACATCGGCGTTTCTTCATAACTGTCATGCATACTATCCTTAAGTACCCAAACTGGATTTGGCTCGACTTACAGTATACTCAAGTGTAGATCCGGAACCACATTGAACCACTGATTAACACTGATGTACACAGATTGATGCAGGCATCAGTGTTCAATTCGCGCTTCTTACTCAACGAACTCAACAAACCCAACGAACTCTATAGACTGTCTTCATCCGTGTGCATCCGTGGTTAGCGCTTATCTGTGGTTTTGGGAATATTGAACCACTGATCAACGCTGTGGTAGAATCATCTTCGATTGTGGAAGTGAGGAAACGAATGAAGACTGCGTACTTTCGCTTCTATGCAGAGCTAAATGATCTGGTCCCTTTTGAGAGCCGGCGGGGAACTATCGTGTATCCCTTCTATGGCTCTCCTGCCGTCAAGGATGCGATCGAGGCGCTGGGGGTACCGCACGTAGAGGTTGATCTCTTGCTCGTCAACGGCCGCTCTGTGGACTTTGCTTGTCGACTCAGATCTGGCGATCGCGTCGCCGTGTATCCGGTCTTCGAAACCTTCGATATCACACCGCTCGTGCGGCTTCGAGAGCAGCCACTGCGTCTTATCGCTTTCATCGCCGACGATCATCTTGGCAAGCTCACCCGTCTGCTACGCTTGCTAGGATTTGATACCATCGAGTCGCACGGCTCTACAAACAAGGAGATTGTGACAACCGCAGCCAGCGAGAGACGTATTCTCCTCAGTCGTCATCGGGCGCTACTCAAGTGCAAAGCAGTCACCCACGGGTACCTGGTGCGGTCCAACGACCCGCTTGAACAAGCCCGTGAAGTCGTTCGCCGCTTTGATCTCTGGGCTCAGGTTCAGCCGTTTAGGCGGTGTATGGCCTGCAACGGCCTCGTCAATGCGGTTGGCAAGGAAGTGGTACTTGGCCAAATCCCTCCAAGAGTCGCCGCGTGGAGAAAAGAATACTTCACCTGTTCTGATTGCGGGAAGATCTATTGGCGTGGCACACATTACCCCAGGCTAGAGGAGAAGCTGGTGCGTATTCTTGATACTGAAACACCTACAACTTAGGCTCTGTCATTGGAGCGTAGTCATGGCTACACAGCGCTCTTACGTGGTTGAGCCAAATGGGCCGATCGCGCACCACAACCTCACCGGCAATCTTCTTCTGGCCGAGTCCCTCTCTACAAACAGCTGACACCTTTCAGATTATCTTAGGTATCGATCCGGCTCCCCAACCCCTTCTTGTTTGCCTTTTCATATGCCAATAGAGCGATCGCCGTATCCTGTACCCCTACACCAGTGAGATCACACACTGTGATTTGTTTATCGGATTGGCGGCCGGGATTCTTCCCCGAGGTCATCTCTCCCAACTCCACGATGTGGTCGTCTCTGGAGATAAGCCCTTCATCCAAGGCGTGATGGAGTTCACCTAAGCGGAAGCACTGCGACTTACGGTCACAGACAAGGAGATCGGCGCGCCTCAACACCTCAGGATAGAGCTCCTGCTTCTCCTCTATATCTGATCCCATAGCGGTAATGTGAAGCCCCGGGTGAAGCCAATCAGCCTTTATGTGTGGCTTGTGTGACGGTGTAGTCGTCACAACGACCTGGCTCTCCCTAATCACTGTTTCCTCATCCCTTGCCTTGATCACCTTTACGCCAAGTAGCGGCCCCATCTCCGCTGCATAGCGATCAATCTCATCAGACACAATCCCATAGACAATAAGTCGGTGGAAGTTGCGCACAAGTTTTAGGCCTCTCATTTGGTAGCGAGCCTGCGATCCTGTTCCGATAACACCGGCTGTCTCAATCTCTTTGGGTGCGAGATAGCTGGCAGCTATTGCTCCGGCCGCTCCCGTCCGCACGCTGGTTAGGTAGCCATTATCCAGCAAGACCGCCTCCGGAAAACCGGTCTTGGTACTTATGATTACCATCATTCCACTGCCAGTCGGCAAACCTAGGTCAACATTATTGTAGAATCCAGCCGCTATCTTGATCGCAAAACTGTCCAGTCCACGCACATAGGCAGTCTTAACATCCACCTCTCCATTGTTCTCCGGTATGAGAATTGCCAGTATAGGGGGTACAGTAGCGTTTCCTGCAGCCAAGCCAGAGAAACCGTCAGCAACAGCGTCAAGCGCCTCTTGGTCTAAGTCTACACACTTTCGAATCTCAGCTTCCGTCAATATTGCGATGCTCATCATAATCCTCCTTTCATTTGCCAGACGGGACCGCCTCCTCGCCATATTCCCTGACAATCTGTAGCAGCAGAGGAATATCGATGTTACCGCCACTGACCACGATCGCGACCTTGCCGGTAAGCTTGCTGACTTTCCTGGACAGCAGGGCTGCAATCCCCACGGCCCCCCCTCCCTCGACAACAAGGCGGTGTTTCTCCAAGGCAAACACGACGCCCCGAGCGATCTCTTCCTCCGAAACAAGAACGGTCTCATCAACGTATGTCTGGCACATGCAAAATGTGTAGCGGTTATCAAGCGGGATTCCTCCCACCAACGCGTCAGCAAGACTCGGTTCCTCCTCCATCTGTACGAGTCTTCCTACTCTTAAGCTCTCCGCCATAACCGGGCCGCGGTCCATGGAGACACCAATTACCCGAATGGTGGGGTCCACTGTTTTTAACGCCAGCGCCACTCCTGAAATCAATCCCCCTCCCGAAAGAGGTACAAGGACTGTTTCCAGGTCAGGGAGGTCCTCCAGTAGCTCCAGCCCGATCGTGCCCTGACCGGCAATGACGTCTCGATCATCGAACGCATCGATTCGAGTCAATCCGCGCTCTACTTGGAGCTGTGAAGCCATTTCTTCTGCTTCATCATAATCCCGACCACTGATCACGACTTCAGCGCCATAACGTTTGATCCCCTCTACCTTGTTTATGGGGACACGCTCAGACATACACACCACTGCTGGAATACCCAGCCGCTTCGCAACATGGGCAACCGCACGGCCGTGGTTCCCACTAGAAACGGTGATGACTCCTTGCGCTTTCTCTGTTGCTGTAAGAGTGCTAAACCGATTGCTAGCGCCTCGAATCTTGAACGCGCCAGTTTCCTGAAGATTCTCGAGCTTCAAGTACACGGGTACACCAAGGTGTTTCGTGAGCACGGAAGATTGAACTAACGGCGTTTGCTTTACAATCGAGGCAATTCTTTGTCTGGCGGAAAAGACATCGCGCAGCGTCACCCCGTAGCCACTCATTTGTCCTCCTTCTGGGTTTCCGGTCCCATTAATCCGTCTACTGATCGCACCTTTATCGCAGCTCAGATACTAGCTCGCTGATCAGATTCAGCGCTGGCAGCAAACATTCCTTATCTACTCCGTAACCAATTCGAATATAGTGATCCAGTCCAAAAACGTCTCCTGGCACAACTAGCACGCTCTTTTCCTGACAGAGTCTGGTGACAAGTTCAGTCGAATTGACCGGTAAGTTATAGTGGAGGAAAGCCATGGCGCCAGCCTTAGGAGGAACAAGTCTGAACAGGTCGCCGTGTTCCCCGATCCACTTGCGCAGCAGGTGTAGGTTCTCATTAACAACATCCTGGCTGCGGTTTAGGATCTTCTCCCGCATCTTTGGCTCTAGGGCAAGATATGCAAGATGGAAGCTTATCGTACTTGCGGTGATGGTTGAATAGTCATGGTATCCCCAAGCGGTTTCTACAAAATCCTTCGGTCCTGCAATCCAACCGATTCTCAAACCAGGCAACCCAAAAGCCTTTGACAGGCCGCTAATGACAAGAACTTTGTCATATCGTCCCCAGAAGGTTGGCGTTCGCTTCCGGTCCAGTTCTGCCCCTCGATAGACCTCATCGGAGAGAATCCATGCCCCTACTTCCTTAGCAAGACACACGATTTCAGTCATTGCATCTTCGGTTAATACCGCGCCGGTTGGGTTGTTGGGGTTGCAGACCGCAATCATCTTCGTATGGGAAGTAACAAGCTTCTTCAGCTGATCGAGGCTTGGGGCCCAAGCAAGGTCTTCACGGAGATGAAATGGTTTGACAGTTGCGCCAAAGGCATCCGCCAAACCGTAGATCTGTAAATAGTTTGGCACCATGTATACCAGGTCATCCCCCCCGCCCAGGGTACTCCACGTCGCCAGGAAATTCGCTTCGGCAGACCCGCTAGTAACTAAGATGTTCTCTATATCGGCTCCAGGGTATAGGAGACTGATCCTTTCCCTGAGAGGGGCGGGCCCGTTTGTTTGTGCGTAGCCCAGGCGTAAGGAGACAAGCTCTTCCGTACCTCCCTCACAAAGCAGATCCTTCACAAGAAGTGGGTGAACCCCGCTTTCTGAGATATTATATTTCACTCGATGCTCCCATTTTGACTGCAGTCGTTCAAGTTGAAATGGCTCTATCTTCACAGTTTCCTCCTTGCTCTCTTACATGTCTTCTCAGCCAAGAAACAATCCGCCCTAGGTTAATCATCAGCCTCCACTCTGGCCTGGGTGACTGTGCTCCTAGCCCGGGAAAGCTCAGTGCCGCACAGATCATGATCATCGCACCAAGAACCAATCGATACCTGGATGATAAGAGACACCAGTGAATTGTGCAATACGGGCATAAAGACAATCCCTCCCCC
Source organism: Candidatus Bipolaricaulota bacterium (assembly GCA_030612175.1). GTDB lineage: Bacteria > Bipolaricaulota > Bipolaricaulia > UBA7950 > UBA9294 > JAUVYF01. The sequence goes on from JAUWOJ010000035.1 coordinate 8,115, forward strand.
ATGACAACAGCCAGTGATCAACCGTGTAGAGAAGACAAGGATCGAAAGCAACTTCATTTAGGCTACAATTGGGAGTAGTGTCTTAAGGAATATCGCCCTTTCCCCGAATTCAAAATGCCTACAACTTGTCGACATCAGGAACCGTTCCGTCGGCAAGCCGGAACAGTATCTCACCGGCGTGGGGAACGACAAGGATTCCTTCACCCTCGCGGTTTTCGTATTCGGCTGGATCTATGGTAGACGGGTCGATGTAGCCAAGGTTAATCTCGCGGCAAAGATCCTCGGGGATCGCAGTAGCGAGAACAACCTCCATCCGATCATGTTCCACACCGTCACAATAGGTCCCGATTCCTTTAACGTGAGTCGAGTGGGCGAGGATGGCCCGCGGAACACGCTTGAACCTATTCCACTGCCCAAGGAAGTAATCGCGAGTGTGATAGCCCACTCGTCGGATCAGTTTGCCGTGTGTCACAGAGATCTCAGACAAGCTGGGAGCATAGATGATCACTCGCCCACCGTCTGCTACCACCGGTTCAAGCTTGTATGTGCACTTTCCCGCCGTCCACAACTCACAGTACATCGCCGGGGCCATGGAGAGCACAGTGTTGAACGGATGCTCAACCCAGATGATATTCTCCTTAGCCGAGAGGTCCGCTGCGGCTGACCAGGAATCATCGACATCGCCAACAAAGAGACCAAGCAGATCGTTTCCACGCATGACAATGGAGATTCCCACCTGCGGTGTGGTGACCAGCGCCGCCGCGCGCTCGATCATCGCGCGCACCGGTGTCTCCTTTTGGCCGATCGTCTTGGGGCTAGTGACCAGCGCGCCCAACCAGTGTGAGTGATGCACTATCTCCGGGCCGGATACACCGGGAAAGAAGTACTTGTGCCCAGCCGAGAAGCCGACTACCTCATGTGGGAAGACCGGGCCGAGGATGATCACCAAATCGTGTTCCAACACCGCCCGATTTATCGTCACCGGGACTTCCTCGGATAAGAGCCCCCCCGAGATCTCTTCTATCTCCTGGCAGGTTATCGTCCCCACCTGGGAAAGCACGCCCGGATTATCCCACTCGTGTTGCAGAATATGGACGTTCCCGAGCTCACTCATCCGTGTACCAAGATGACGCCGAAGACTAGCATTAGATAGCGGCGGATGCGTCCCCAGTGCGATGAGAAAGGCAACCGTAGCGGCACGAGGGGCAAGGCGAGTGCTGATCGTTTCAAAGAAGGTCGGCATAGGAAGGGTGCGGGTGTTGTCCGGAATAATGACCAATACCTTTTTTCCAGCGACATCAATCTCTTCCAGTGCCTCCCCCAGGCGCGCCTCCACCTCTTGTTTCCCCATTGGGCGTCCAGGAGTGTAGGAAAGGATCATTCTTCCTCCCACTTGGTATGGAACACACCTTCCTTGTCGATTCGCTTGTATGTGTGAGCGCCAAAGAAGTCGCGCTGCGCCTGGATCATGTTCGCCGGAAGACGTGGGCTGCGGTATCCGTCCACGAAGTCTATGGCGGAGTCGATCGCCGGAATCGGAATTCCATATGCGTGAGCTTGCCCGAGGACACGGCGCAACCCAGCCTGCCCCTTCTCCCAGATCAGCTTGAACGGATCGGCAAGGAACAGGAGAGAAAGCTTTGGATCATCGCGAAACGCTTTTCCTATCCGGTCAAGGGATCTCGCCCGGATGATGCATCCCGCCATCCACACTCGCGCCACCTCTGCTAGATCGAGATTGTACCCTCGTTCTCGTGACGCGTCGTGTAACTGGCGGAACCCTTGTGCATAGGCAGAAAGGACTGTGATCTGAACAGCTTCCGATAGATCGCCTAGGAATTCTGCTCGATCCGCGGCAATCCTCCCCTCTGGTCCAGACAATACATCCTCTGCCTGCACCCGCTCTTCCTTGAGCGCGGAGAGCACACGCGCAAAGACGGACATGGCGATCGTCGGAGTAGGTGAGCCGATGTCGAGCGCGGACTGAGTGGACCACTTGCCCGTCCCCTTCTGCGCCGCCTGATCAAGAATCATCTCCACAAGCGGATTTCCAGTCTCCGGATCGACGCGGCG
>JAUWOJ010000024.1 GCA_030612175.1 Candidatus Bipolaricaulota bacterium
ACTTGTTACCACAGATTCTCCTACTCAACGCGTTGGCGCTTCGCCCGCTGAAGGGTTTCGTACAATAGTGCATGCTATCCCCATGCTTAGTCTAGACAACGCCTTTACGCTGGGCGACATCAACGCATTTGACAAACGAGTTTGCAGGCTGCTTGATGTAGATAGTGTTAGCTACATAGCTGAGCCAAAGCTTGATGGTGTATCTGTTGAACTCGTGTATGAGAATGGTTCTCTTGCGCGTGGGTCTACGCGTGGGGATGGAACAGACGGCGAGGATGTTACCGCTAACTTACGTACTATCCGTAGCATTCCTCTGCGTCTGAGGAGGTCTCACATGACCGTCCCTACGGTGCTTGAAGTGCGAGGAGAAGTGTACGTTGAAAGAGACGACCTTCTCCAACTTAACGAGAAGCGAGACGCCGCGGGTCTCTCTATTTTTTCCAACACAAGAAACCTAGCGGCAGGCTCACTTCGCCAACTGGATCCACGAGTTACCAGGACACGGCCATTAAAGATGTTTTGCTATGATATCGGTCGAGTAGAAGGCATCAGGATTGCCTCTCAAGAGCAACTTCTGGAAGTCCTTTCCCAATTAGGATTGCGCGTCAATCCACACTACCGGCTCTGCAGTGGAATTGAAGAAGGGATCAGTTTTTACAACGACTTTCAGGTAAGGAGGAAGTCACTGTCCTACGAAGCCGATGGAGTGGTGATTAAGGTTAACGAGTTCGCGTTACGCAAGATCTTGGGTAAGGTGTCACATTCTCCTCGGTGGGCAATTGCGGGGAAATTTCAAGCGGAGCAAGCCACCACCAAAGTAAGAGAGATTATCGTTCAGGTTGGTCGCACAGGAATACTCACTCCAGTGGCAATCCTGGAACCAGTACGCTTGTATGGAGTAGAAATCTCTCGCGCTACTCTACACAACGAAGATGAGGTAAAACGTAAGGACGTTCGCGCCGGAGATACGGTGATAGTTCAACGAGCTGGAGATGTAATCCCAGGAGTTGTCAAGTCATTGACTGAACATAGGAGCGGAGATGAGTTGCCGTTTAGAATGCCCTCTGTCTGCCCGAGCTGCGGAAGCATGATCATCCGCCAACAAGGCATGGTAGCCCGTCGCTGTGTCAATATCTCCTGCCCGGCACGCATTAAGCAATCAATTGTCCACTTTGCTGGAAAAGCGGGATTTGATATTGCTGGATTGGGAATAAAGGTTGTAAACCAGTTAGTGGAAAAAGAGATAACGAAGCGGCCGAGCCAGCTCTTCCGCCTCGATCGAGAGACGTTGATCTCGCTCGAGAGGATGGGGCCGCAGTCAGCGGATAACCTCCTTGCAGCAATTCGAGACAGTAGATCAATAACCTTGGAGAGGCTTCTCTTTGCCATAGGAATCCCAGAAATTGGTCAGCAAACGGCTCGAATACTTGCCAGACGCTTTGGAACTCTTAGCCGATTGGAAAGTGCAAGCAAGGAGGAGCTTCTCGCTATTCCAGAGATCGGACCGTCCACTACTACTGCTATTACTGATTACTTCGCCAATCAGGAGAATCGTGTTGTGATCGAAGAACTTCTTGCCTGCGGGGTAAAGATCAAGGGCGAGGAAGCCCGACTTGACCCCCTGGTAGAGAAACGATTTGTCTTTACCGGCACACTTTCTAGTATGACTCGTGATGAAGCAGCCGAACGGGTCAGGAATCTCGGAGGAAGAGTATCCGGTTCAGTTAGCTCTCAGACTGACTATGTAGTAATGGGCGTAGATCCGGGATCAAAAGGAGCCAAAGCACGGAGCCTTGGAGTGAAGATCCTTAGCGAAGAGGAGTTTTCCGCCCTTATCGATCAGTAGTATTGGAGCACAAACGTCTTTCGCCTGCCAATCCAGCAATGCGGGAAGGGTTGAATATAGTATTCATCCTTAGCGTGTTCATGGCTTCAAGGTTTCGCTAGGGTTATCGCTTTGAGCCGAGTAGTATTTTCTGTGTCGAGAGGCTAGCTGGGGAGAGATGAATATGATGTTAAGCTGTCGGTGAGTGGGGGAGTGCTCATTCTAGCAACACATTGCGAAAGTACTCCAAGCTGCGATAGCTCCACTTCGAGGTAACCTTGGCCAACCCCTCTTGCACAAGCTGACGCGCACGTTCGCGGCTTATTTCCATCACTCTACCTACTTCGGCCAAAGAGTAAGGTATTCCATCTTCTAGTCCGTAGTGCAAACGCAGCGCAGAGGCTTGTCGTGCCGGAATGTAGTCGATGATATCGCGCAGCTCTTCCTGGAACAGAAGTCGCAGCGCTTCCCTTTCTGGCGCTGGTGCAGTTGTGTCTTCTAATACTTCTTCCAGTGTGTCTTCGTCGCTAGCTCCAACAAGCTGATCCAAGGAACGCAGATCCCTCACTTTTCTCTCAATTTGTTCCAGACGCTCCACCGAGAGACCACTAATCGTTGTGATCTCTTCTTCATTCGTCTCTGCCTCACCTTGAGACAAGTCTCGAATCTGTTTCAGCCGGCGCAGAGCACGGAACAAGTAGTCAGGTATACGGATCATTCGCGAGTATTCGGTAATGGCGGAAAGAATAGCACGGCGCACCCACCAAGTCGCATATGTGCTCAACTTATAGCCCCGTTCAACGTCAAACCGATCGATGGCCTCAATCAAACCAAGATTGCCTTCCTGGATAAGGTCAATAAGGTCAACGCCAGAATCAGCATACCCTTGAGCTATCTTAACGACTAAGCGGAGATTGGAAGTGATTAACCGTTGTCGCGCTCCATCTATTCCTTTGGCCATAGACCGAGCTAGTTTGCGTTCCTCCTCTGCGGTTAGAAGAGGGAAGCGAGATATCTCACGGTAGTAGATCTGTAGGAGATGAGAAACATCTGTTGTTGCTAAGTTCCAGTTCGTCTCCCTTCCTCTTTTTGCCATTGGTTTCACCGCCAAACCTTACGCAATTAGAACACCGACTTGCAAGCATCTGCTCAATATGGAAACAGGGACGAGGTTACTTCGACTACATCTAAGGTAATGACATGAGCAGCAATTCCAAGGCAACTAGCCAGGCTTGGCGCTGTACGACCATTGTCACCTGAGACAAGTTCCTTAATGTACAGACCTCCTTCGCTCTTCACCGTGATGTTCGCCTGATGGGGAGATACTAGCTCTCCTTCGATTTCATGGACCCTGCGAGTACGTGTCAGATCAGCCCGGCGATGAGCAACTCGTTGCGGAGTTCGCTGTTTGATCTCTCCGACAAGCTTACACAATGCTTCACCGAGGCTACCGCGAGAAATATCGCCTTCAAATGACACGAGGGCCTCATATGTCTTGGCTGCGCGTATCTGCTTGATCTTCGATACCATCATGCGCGGAACAAACTTTAACTTCCCTATGCTTATCTTGCTTGCTTGCGTCTCGTTAACCTGAGCCTGAAGCGCGACAAGATCCAGCTCACGCCTATGCGGCGAACAAACCTCAAGCACAAACGGCCGGCCGGACCCAAGCATACGAGCATCTATGTCTTCCCGTCCGGCTCCGTGCAAATGCCCGCCATTCGACCCTGCTGCGACCAGAAATGCCTTTTCCATAAGCTCTTCCACTGATTCTTCGTATTGTTTTCCTGTGGAATTGCAGTGATCGCATCCTTTCCCTTTGCAGTGACGGCACGGCCAGCGGGTCTGAGGAATCCCACGCGCCAGCTTTCGATACCGCCCGTAGACGAAGAGGGAAAGAACCCGAAGTTCGATCGTCTTCCGCACAAGGTCAATAACAAAGGAAAGATGAGGCTTCTCAATGTCAAGCGTCCCATGTGCAACTTGTGCCTCAAATGCTATGCCAATCCTACGATTTATCGCGTGTTTCAGTGACTCAGCACGGTTCGTACAGAATCGCTCAGTAAACAGCCTTTCCATCTCGATAAGTCTTGGGCTAAGCTTCACGCCAAATAGGTAACTATCGAACTCGATTCCAGTAGACAATGCAACGGCACGGCTCGCCCAGGAATCGATGCTCGTAAAGAAACCCTCACAAATCCAGCATGAACTTGGCTTATCTCCTATCCCGAGCATAGAAAGCATGGTTCGTAAAGACTTCCCGCGCTCGCTGTTTGCAAGACCATGTCCCAGCTGTGCAAACGCGCGCCCGAGGCATTCATCGCAAATGGCGCCGCTCTGGATAATGTTAGCTGCCTGTCTAAGTACCTTTTCGGGGTCATCACTCCACATTCGCTCGCTCACCTCTTTCTCTCATTGCTTACCTACTTCATCCGTGATGTAGTTCAAGTGACAAATGGCAATTACCTCAACTACTTAACTCTCACTTTTCTTCTCTGATGTGGGTAACTACCTTCTTACTTGGGTAACATCTTCAAAAAACGTATCCCTCGCTATTCACTTGTTGTCAACTAGTTTTCGTTGATCACCTGTGTATGAAACCACACTTGCTTTGTTCATTTTGTTGCGATCGACTTGTTTAATGCCTGCCAATATCCTATTGTAACTCTTGAGGTGGACATGTACACGATTAGTGATCTGCGTAAGCTCTTGGGCCTAGAAACTGCCAACCAAGTCCGCAACCGCATTAGTGCAATAAGAGGTATTCTCAGTAATTGTCTGCGGCACGGGCCAAACAATCAGATCCTTATTACTAAGGAAGGGCTAGGTCTGCTGCGGCAACTTCAACAGTTGTACGATACTGGACTGACACTTCGCGAGGCGAGTGATGTTATACGGCATTCAACGGACGGAGACGCACGTACCGCAACACACATACCTGGTCGCTTCGCACCAAACTCAGTCAATCGCGAACAACAGAACCAATTAGTCGCCATACTGAGGGACGAGATCGCGTTCTTGCGAAAACGAGTAGCCTTACTGGAAGAGAGTAACCTTACACCTGGTAAGTTAGAACAGCGTCATGAATGGTGGGAAGACATGAAGCAGGAGATCGATCTGAGCTAGGTTAATCTCTTCCTCGAGGTTCAGCGGAACGCTGCGAGCAATATCCACTACTCACTTGTCTCTGTTGGCCTGGTAGAAACAGACGCCTTTCCGGGTGCTTCGTTCTCCATCTGTTCTAGGTGTCCGATTTACAGTGCTCGCAGACCTGATCCGCGCCAAAAATAGGGCAATCGCATGAGAGGCTCATAAAGGCTTCTGTGAGGTCGACCGAGTAAGACCTAGACCTTGAGGCCCTTGGTGAAGATTGAGTGAAAGTAGTGTAGTGGGCAAGAACAGGGGTTTCTAGGCACGCGCAGTCGTAGTTCGCAACAAAAGTAATCTTTTGTTGCGACACGTGTCCACATAAATATCTCCAAATCTTTGTAGCCTGTTCACGCAAGGAAAAGGAGAGATGGATGTCTCTTGAGATAACCCAGGAGGATTTTCTTACGCTTGAACAGGTGTCGAGATTAAAGAGCCATTGTAGAGATCGCGCGGCTAGCGGAGAGAGAAATGCTGTCAGAAACTGGGCTATCCTGCATGTAGCGCTAGATACTGGCTTACGTGTATCCGAAATCTGTTCCCTTAGGATACGAGATATCATCCTAGGAGAAGAACATGCCTCGCTAATCGTGCGCGACGGAAAGGGTCACAACAAGAGAGGAGTTAACTTGGGAGACCCGCTGCGTCAGCACTTGATCAAGTTTGTTGCGTGGAAAGAGAAAGCTGCGCAGTCCACTAGGCCTTCTGCTAGTTTGTTCATCTCCTCCCGCGGTGGAGAGCCGCTGACTCGTACTGCAGTCTACCGGATCTTCAAAACCAATGCATGCCTGCTTGGGTTCCCTTCCCGCTTTTCCATCCACTCCTGCCGTCATACGTACGCTTCACTCCTCTACCGCGCGTCAAAGTACAATATACGCCTCGTCCAAAAACAGCTTGGTCATCGCTCCATTCAGACAACGCAGGTGTATGCCGATGTCCTGAGTGAAGCCGCTGTTATTGCAGTAAACAAACTCCCTCAATAGCTGGTCAATCTACGATCTAACCACGAGGAACTGAGAATCCTTATTGGTATTATTGAGTTTCGTGGACAACCGAGCGTAGTAGAGGGCACCGAAAGGCCTATAACTAGGATAGATACTAGGCGGACGTAGGGCGGAGAGAGACGGTTTCATGCTCTATGAGAACAATACCCATTGCGCCTTACATATTTTGAGTTTGCTTGCCCATGGCCAGTATTGTTGCTCTGTTCACTGCCGAGAAGGAAGAGAAAAGTGAGAGGTGGGCACAACGTATGCTATGCCTAAGGAGTGGGTTTGTGGTGTTCTCTTGCACGCGAGTTTACCAAGCTGCAGAGATGCCTTACAATGGGGAATGATGATGTCCTCTAACAAGATTAAACCCAGTCACCGAAGAGCGTGGAGCGGTCTAAAGAGCAGTGATCCTGCGGCGGAGATAGGTGTGCTGGGGGTTCCATTTGACAGAGCAAGCAGTTTTCGTAAGGGATCCTCCTTTGCTCCGCAGAGAATCCGTGAGCTGGCACCCCACATTGCGCCAGCCAGTGAGGAGGGCGTCTCTCTTAGCGGCCTACGTATCTACGACTATGGTGATGTAGCTATTGACGTAAACTGGGAGCAATATTTTGGTACAGTTGAAAAGCGCGCAGCTAGCGTCTTGCGCCATCCTTTCTCGCTATTCCTAGGCGGGGACCATTCTGTGACGATCCCACTTACCAGGGCATTCAGCAAATCGATAAAGGGAGAGTTTGGGGTGGTCCACATCGACGCGCATCTCGATCTTGCCGATACATTTGAGGGACGCCGCTGGTCGCATGCATGTACGGAACGCCGTGTTTTGGAACTTCCTAACATGAACTCCCATAAGTTGTCAATGGTTGGGATTCGTTCCTTTATGGAGGATGAACTATCGTTTCTTGGAAACCATCCAGAAATTGGCATACATACGGCACGCAGTGTCTATATGCACGGAATCAACAATGTCGCGCATGATGTTGTGGAACAGCTAGGAGGTGTGGGAGCAGTATATGTAACGCTTGATATCGATGCCCTCGATCCTGCTTTTGCTCCGGGAACGGGTACACCGGAGGCAGGTGGCCTTTCCACTCGCGATGTGCTGGAACTGTTGCGCGTTCTCTTTTCGAAGCTGCCGGTCCGAGTTCTTGATATAGTTGAGGTATCCCCACCACTTGACCACGCTGATATTACATGCGTTGCCGCGGCTAAGGTGATCTACGAAGTTTTTGGTTGGGTGAAAAGAAATATCGCCTTCCCGGTGGTTAGCGAGACACGGCAGTGAAGACGCGGCTACTCAACATATTGTTCTTAATCGTGTTTAGGCAACTTGGAGATCCGCGATAGAGCGTTCTTCCCTTGTTTCAGGGTGACCAAGTTCTCACACCGCCAACAAGGGCCTTGCCTTCGCAGTTCTAGAGTTATTGTGTATTCTTGCCAAGGCTTGTAAACGTAGTTGATATTAGGCTTTGAGGTGTATTGAGATACGGTGTTTTGTGGCGCTCTCATTCGCTTGACTCACCGTAAGGCGGCGGTGTATATTAGCTCGGGAAGTGACCATCTGTAAGATAAGAGTTACTGCACACGGTACTCTAGTTGTAAATCCTAATCAGAGCTTCACTCCCACAATATATCCGAAGCTAGGAGGCGCAATAGTGATGGAAGATCAGCAAACGTTATACGGCAGTGAGGTCATAAACAAGAATCTCCTCGTAGGGCTAGCGATCGTTGCTAAGACAAATAATCGCTCAATTCTTGAGGAGCTAAACCTTGCCCTCTACTCTTATGTCACAGAGCACCTCCCTGAGGAAGTCGACAATGAACGCCTCGCCTCTGCAGCACTACAGGATTCCCAGAACTACTGATCTGCTACAGGACTCACGCTGATTGTCGACTGTTGGCTTTCAGTTATCAGTTATCAGTTCGCCCTTCCTTACTTAACCAATTGAACGAATCAAACCAATCACCTATTCAACCATTCAACTTGCCTTTTCTCGGCTCCCGACTCTGGACTATCCTCATCTTCCCCTCAAGTGCTGCTAGTACACGGCGTCGAAGGAGATGGGCTATTTGTTTGACTAGACTATTCGCGGCAGGAAAAGTAGCCTGTCCCCTTTTTCTCTAGACTAACGCACGAAGTATGTCGGAGAATGGTAAATGAAAGGGATAACATAACTACGTCAATCACAGAGGCGAGCAAAGGAGAAAACCTCTGAGACAAAGGCAAACCGCTCGAGAGGGCGAGGCGCAAAACAAGGGGCCTTACTCAAAAGGACAGCATAAGAGCTTTCAGATCCCAAATCGAAGCTCTAGGTCTTAGAGAAGGCAGCCCAGTTACCAAGAGGAGGTAGCAGATGAAAGGACTCGCGGTGAGTTTGGCGATGTCATTATTGGTCACAGGGGTGGCACTAATTGGCGTAGCAGCAATAACTTGCGACCAGACTGTAAGCTGTGAGGTTGCTGCGATTCAAGTAATTTCGGTATCCGCTAGCCCAGCAGCACTCATAGTCAATTCGGCGACTCCTGGTTTCGAGCCCGACAGCGCTACAGATGCCACAACTACCTATTCCATAACGGTAAACAAAGCCAGCAAGATCACAGCTAAGATCAATACAGCTATGTCTACCGATATTACCCTTACGATTAACCTCGCCTCTACTGAGGGGATAAGCGCGGGTGATGTAGACATATCTAATGCCACAATCACTCCTGTTGACGTTGTAACAGCGATACCCGCTGGCAGCAAAGATAGCGCTCAGACAATCACTTACACGCTTTCTGCACTGGCAAGCGCCGGCGTCATACCGCAGGCAGACAAGATAGTGACGCTTACAATTACCGATGCATAGAGGAAGTATTCACAACTACACCCTATGTGCTGTTTGCAGCTTGGGTGGGGGGAGAGCCCCCTGGCTGGTTTCTTACTGGGGAGGAGCAATGAGTAAAGTGCTCAGATATGCAGTGATAGGCTTGTTGGTGTTTTTCATCTCTGCGGGTCAAAGCGGGTCAGCGACAGATATCAGTGTGATTGGCAGCTGGTCTGAAACCATCGATGAGAATGATCTGCTTGGAGGCGCAGGGACCGACCTTAAGAATTCCTACGAAAGTCCCGATAATCAGGTTCTGATTACTATCTCAGGCACCACTGGCGGCTGGCGAGTAGATATTAAGAGGGTTGATGCGAACTGGCACGCTGACCTCTCTTTGTCTGTGAGAAGGACCGGTAGTGGTACAGGGGGTAGCGTCTCTGGCGGAGATACCTACACAGAAGTTACTGGTACCGACCAACCATTCTTTACTGGGAGCGATAGTGTCTCGGGGATAACGGCGCAAATCAAACTAAGTGGAATCTCGATCCAAGTCCTCCCACATAACTATAGCACAACAGTGTATTACACGGTGGTAGACACGTAACGCGCCAAAACGTATTTTCTATTGATTATGGAGGAAGTTATGAGCTATGTAAGTACCTTCTCGATCTCCCCAGTGCGAAGGCTAGAATGGATTGTTGTTTCCGTGGTTCTCCTGTGTGCCTTTATCGTCTCTTGCGCTAACGCGCAACTCTCGATAGAAGGCGGACTAACACACGAGTTTGTAGTGCAGCCAGGGCAAACCTGCTCCGGACAGATCGTTGTCACCGGCAATACTGGGGCCCGCACCGAAATAGAGATAACTCAAACCGATTACTTGTTTCTTGCTGACGGGAGGAACGCGTATGGAGAGCCTGGGACCATGGCTCGCTCCAACGCTAACTGGATCAAGCTGTTCTTACCACTGGATACGCTTGCTCCAGGTGAGAGCCTTTCTATTCCATACACGATAGACGTGCCTGATGACCCATCCCTGGTCGGTACATACTGGAGTATGGTGATGGCAGCAGCTGTTCTCCCTCCCAGCGAGGCCACGGCCGAAGGAGAAGTGGGCATCCAGCAGGTGATACGCTACGGAATCCAAATCGTCACACATATCGGCGATAGCGGTGAGCGCAGGATTCGCATTGTGAACCCTCGGCTTGTTCGCAAGGATGAAGGGCCAGTTCTCCAGATCGACATCGAGAACACAGGTGAGCGATGGGTTAGACCCGTGGCTTGGTCCGAACTGTACGATGAGGAGGGTGCTTCCGTAGGCCGCTTCGAATCCTTTCAACAACGCATCTTTCCCACTTGCTCAGTGCGGTATCGCTTTGTCCTCTCCGAGGTTCCTAGCGGGAAGTACGAAGTCTTAGTTGTGTTCGACAATGGGGACCAGTATGTGTGGGGCGCTCAGTACGCGCTTGATCTGCGAGATCTGTAAGCCAAGCAAATGCCACCCACCGCCCCGTAACAGGAAGGAACATTGAATTCCCTTAAACTCAGCATGCCGATCGCGGTTGTTGTGCTTTTCTTCACGGTTCCCGCTGCCTTTTGTCCCTGGTCACCATATCTGTGATGACCAAGGCGATACTCGCTCAACTTCTACGGCTTGCCGCCGTGCCTCGTATGAGACAACTGTTTGTTAAATGTCGTACATTCTCACATAATAGATCCTATTCATTATGCAGCATACCTAGCTGAAGTGAAAGACTGACCTGTGATCATCATGTGGAGCAACAGAAAGAGCATACGTCTAACAGGGAGTCATGTCTTGCCCCAGAAGCACGGCACAAAGAAGGTTTGCAGAGTATCTTACAGCCTCTGTCATCCTGCTACTGTTGTGTGTCTCCGTCCAAGCGGCGACAATCATTGTAGAGTGCTTGTCTCCGCTTAGAACCCTTTCTCCGCGCGGGTTGACAACGCTGGCCTTCCGCGTGACAAACCTGCAAACAAGCACAGATAACATTGAACTACGCCTCACCCTTCCTGAAGAATTTACCGTTCTGGTATGCCACCCAAGTGTAACTCTTGCCTCTGGAGAAAGTAGAGTCATGCTGGTGACTCTGTTGGCTCACTCAACTGCACCGGCAGATAGCTATGGGGCTACGTTTCGTGCTACTAGCACAATCGAGCCTACTGAGTCTGCCGAAGTGTATGCCGCGCTGATCATCGAGCAGAGGGTCGCTGTAAGGTTGTCCGTCCCCCAGGGCGAACAGGCACAGCCCGGAAGTCAATTGACATACAAACTATCAATTGTCAATCAGGGGAATCAATTAGGCGCCTTCCAACTGGAGGTGCAATCGCACTGGTACGCGGTACTTTCGCGGGACATAGTAGAGCTTACCGCCGGAAACAGGGCTGAGATTACTCTGACTGTTGATGTGCCACATGGAGTGAACCCTGGCGATAGCGACTACTGTCGTATTACGGTTCGCTCACAGAGCGATCCCACCGAAACCGCAACGGGCGCAATAAGAACGACAGTTAGCCCACCACCACCCGAAGCGGTAAGTGGAACACTCTTCCCTATCGTTCCCGGCGCACTGAGCACAACCACGACATGGTCAAAGGGAAGTGTTTCACTCAACGGAACCGCCTGGATTGGAGGGACAATTGCCCCTGGGCAGGCTCTGTTTCTCGGTGGACAGTTCGATGTTGGCACTGCTGAGCGCTTTGATCTCCAACAGGGGTGGATAAGCTATCGAGAGGCAGATCAAACCATAGCGGTTAGCGGTATTTCTCTAGCCGCACCAATATCTCTGGACAACGTAACTATTGATTACCAATATGCTCCATCAGATTGCCCATATTTCCTGAAACTCCATCACGAAACAACAAAGAAATCACTCAACCTCTCCTGGAGATGGGAGTACTCTTCTCTTGGCATGGATTTAACAGACAAAGGATGGAGCATTCGTTCTTCTCTCGCTTTAAACACCGTCAAGATGGACTTGACGGTTCAACAAAGCGGGTTCACCGTTTTGGTTGTGCCTCCGGAATACAAGGGTCTTTCATGCACGGGGGTCTTATCCCTGGATTCAGGGAAGACTGCAACCTTCCTATTTGCTTCCTACGGAGCCCTTGGCGGAAGCATAAATCTTGCTCGTTCCGAATCAACTACTGAGACGACTTCTGCCTTCTACTCTGGCGTTTCACTGGGAAGTAATGCGTACATGCGAACAGCCTTGGAAATCAACGACAAAGAAGCAACAGATCTGGATACTGTTGATCTAAAGGCATTTTTCTCGTTTTCCTTCAGTATGTCCGGTCTGTCCAGTTGTCTCACTGCCAAATTCGAGAGTTCTCTAGATCGACTCACCAAGGCCAAATACGACACATTAGTTGTGCAAAGCGATACCTGCCTTAAGTTCAGTTCTGGATTGGCTATTTTCCTTGACACAACCCTATCCCAAGAACTTTGTGCGACAGGCGCCTCAACTAGCTTCTTTACTCTTGGCTTCAATCTGCCGTTTGGTGAGTATCCCTGGCGTGGCGCGCTCAGAGGCGAGATAGATGGCAGCGGGAACGGGACAGCCTCGTTGTCCATTTCAGAACAGGGGATCTCTCTTGGGCTTTCCGCAAGTTCATCAAGCATAGTCCTGTCCCTGGGATCAAGCTTCTATGCACCCTTGCCTCTCATCAGAACAGAGAGCCAGTTGGTCGGAAGCGTGTTCATAGATACCAATGGCAATCGTGAGCACGATGCAGGTGAAGGAGTAATACCAGGACTGGTACTAGGCTTAGCAGGCACCCAGGCACTTACGGGTGAGCGAGGAAATTTCCGCTTCTTCCCGCTCTCCCCGGGGGATTACGTTCTGCGCATCCAAAACCTTCCATCTTGCTACGTTCCGCTTATCTTAATGCCTATCCCCATACACCTCGAAGCAGGGATAGTGAAAGAGGTTGCTATCCCCGTGATGCGCGGGGCAATGGTAACCGGGCAGCTGGCCGTCTCTTCTGAGAAACAGGTGGAAGCCCTATCAATTGAGGGAAGTGGGAGAGAAGCATCTGTTGTTGCGGGTGAAGGACTGCCCGGCATTCTGGTCAAGATTAGCGGTGATTACGGCACATATTATCAAGCCAGCAACGCGGATGGCCGCTTCCAGTTTGATCGCCTGCGTCCCGGACATTGGACAGTGAAGATCTATCCTGACAGGCTCCCACGCTACTACTACCTGGAGCAAGATACATTTGACTTCGATGTGGGTGCTGGCGAAGAGCGAGATATGCTGGTTAAGGTATTTGTTAAACGCCGCACTATTCTCCTGCTTCACCAAGGGACACAGACCTTGCATGTCGAAGAAAATGAACAACGCAAGGAATAGCTGAGGGAGAGCGGGGCTTGGGCTAGCGATCGGCAGCGCGACCCAACTACCGCATGTTACCGTTAGAGCGGTCCGGTTCTCGAATAACATGGTAGAGAAACGCGTACAGCCAACCTTTCGCGTACGAG
>JAUWOJ010000020.1 GCA_030612175.1 Candidatus Bipolaricaulota bacterium
GCTGATCGCTTTAGTTCGACTGTAGCGGTGAGGCTGAAAAATGGCCACGATCCGTCTGTGATTCCAACCATCGCGAATCGCCTGCAGGGTTGCTTCAATCTCTTCGGGTAAGTGTGCATAATCGTCCACTACCGTCACTCCATTTTCCTCCAAGAGTTGGAAACGTCGTTTGGGCAGGCAGAAATCCTCTAGAGCACTGGCAGCTTCAGTGAGGCTAATCCCAGCAAGGAAGCAGGCGCCAATGGCGCAGAGGGCATTACGCACATTGTGATTGCCAGGGGCAGGAAGCCGAACAGGGCAGATTCGCTTTCCTTGATAGACAAGATCGAAATTGGTACGAAAGCCTTTGTGTGCAATGTTTCTTGCACTTAGTTCTGCATCTTCACATATTCCTACAGTGAAAGCATTAGGGACTTTACGTGCCAGTTCGCGAACGTTCCGGTTATCGATTGCGAGAACCGGAAGTTCTGATTGACGAATGTACTGAGCGAAGCTTCTCTTAATTCCAGCCAAAGTAGAATAGGTATTCAAGTGATCACGACCAATATTATTAAGAACTGCGATCGTTGGACGCAGTACCAGGAATAAGCCATCACTTTCATCCACCTCGGTAACGAAGAAACTCCCCTGCCCAAGATGAGAGTTCCCTTTTAGGCCTGGACACTGTGCCCCTATGAGATAGCTTGGATCCTGTCCTGCTGCGGTTAGAATGGTGGCAGCCATAGCAGTAGTGGTTGTTTTTCCGTGTGTTCCTGCTATTCCGATGCTCTTGTATCCGTACAGCAGTGAGGCCAGGGCGTGCAATCGCTTTACAACGGGAAGGTTGCGTCTTCTTGCCGCTTTGAGCTCTGAGTTTTCCTCTCCGATTGCTGATGAAACAATGACCCCATCTAGTTTACCATCAACGAGATGAGGATCGTGCCCGAGATAGACAGACGCACCTGCTTCTTTCAGTTGAGCGACCTCCTGATTGTTACGTAGGTCGGAACCAGAGATTTTCATTCCCCTGTCTAACATCACTTTGGCGAGACCACTCATGCCTGCTCCACCAATTCCTATGAAGTGGTAACGTTTCCCCGTTTTGATCACGTTTGTACTCCCTCTAGTAAAGTACGGATTTCTCCTAGAATTGCGGTCGATGCTTGGCGCCGGCCAAGCTGCCAAGAGTTTTGTGCCATTTGGACAAGTTTCTTCTTGTTCATCACGGTCTCTTTGATATAGGTCAGAAATGCGAGACTCGTCATGTCTTTTTCTGCTACTATTACGCAAGCGTTCCGCGATTCCAGGTAGCGGGCATTTTTCCATTGATGTTCATTAGCTGCTTTCCCCCATGGGACTAACAAAGCCGGTTTTCCGCAGGAAGTGATTTCGGCAAGAGTCGTGGCTCCGGCGCGGGAGACGATCAGATCTGCTATCGCGAACGCATCACTCATCCGGTCAATATAGCGAAATACCACGAGATTATTCACTCCGGGGCTACGAAACCCTTCATTGATTGAGCGTTCTTTTGCTTTGTTTCCAGTGATTAGAAGTATCTGTATCTGCCCGCTCTTGGAGAGTTTTTCTCTGGCACGCATGACAGCCTGGGTTAGGACAGCTGCTCCGTGAGATCCTCCGAACACGAGTACCGTTTTTTTCTCGGGGTCAAGGCCAAAACGATGGTAAATGCTCGTTTCCCGTTTAGTGAGGAGAAACTCCTTTCGGATTGGATTTCCAGTAATCACTATTCTCTTTGCGCGTGGAAAGTATCTTGTTGAGTGCTGGTAAGAAACAAGTACTTCATCCACAAATGGGTAGAGGAAGCGGTTGGCTAAGCCAACCTCTATGTTCTGTTCATGGATCACTGTACTTACCCTCAGGGGTTTTTTGAGGAGGCTTCCCAGGAAAACAGCGGGAAAGGAAGCATATCCTCCCATTCCGATGATGAGTTGGGGTCGAAAACGCAGAATAATTCTCAGTGTTTCCACGACGGCGAATGCGAGAAGGAGGATGGCTCCTAGGTTCTGAAACAGTCGCCCACGAGCAAAGCCACGAATATGTATCTTGTAGAAATGAATCTTAGGGTAGGAAGGGAGGATACGCGCTTCAATCCCTCGCTTTGTGCCGATATAAGCGATCTGTGTCTCATCTTTTTGCTGAGATAGCTCTTCCATGATTGCTATCGCGGGATAAACATGACCTCCCGTTCCCCCGCCGGCAACTAGGATCTTCAAGGGCGCCCTCCTTGCTTTGAGATGTTCAATAGAGTTCCGACCATGGCCAGTGTGACCACCAGAGAGGAGCCTCCATTACTGATCAATGGCAAGGTAAGGCCGGTGACTGGCAGGATTCCAAGAGCAACCCCAAGATTGATAAGAGTTTGTATGCTGATCGCGAAGCCGATGCCGAATGCCAGAAGGTATCCAAAACGATCGGATGCGTGTGAGGCGATTTGGAAGGCGCGCCAGGCAAAGAAGGCGAACAAGGTAAGTAGAGCTAGCGCTCCGATCAATCCTAATTCCTCGGAAGCTATTGAAAAGATGAAATCGTTGTGCGCTTGCGGGAGATAGAACAGTTTCGCCCGTGATGCCCCGAGCCCGCGGCCGATCACTCCTCCAGATCCAATAGCAACCAGAGATTGAACAATTTGATACCCAGAGGACGTATCGTACGCGTATGGGTCAAGAAAAGAGATAATTCGTGCCAGACGATAAGGCGCAATGCGTAGGGCGACGTAAATGAGCGGGATGCTTCCCATTCCAAGCCAGGCTAGATGTGAAATCCTAGCCCCGCCGAGGAACAGCATGGCCATACTCACCGCTCCAAAGAGTAGCAGCATTCCGAAGTCAGGCTGACTTATCATTACGATTCCCAGTATGGATAGCACAACCACAAATGGGAGTACACCTTCCGTAAATGAGGATAACTTCTCGCCTTTTCGAGAAATGGTTGCCGCCAGGTAGATGATCAGCGAAAACTTCACCAGTTCAGTTGGTTGTAATGTGAATGGACCCAGCTGTAACCAGCGACCATCGCCACCCCCTAATAGCGGAACCACGGTTAGCAGAGTGAGGAGAAACGAGCCAAGTAGAAGGAGGTCATCTAAATGAAAAAAACGATGATAATCATAGAAGGAAAGCACTACGAGTAGGCTGATTCCCGTTATTGCAGCTATTAGCTGCCTTAGAAACAGGTGGAAACTGTTGTCGTAATATCTCAGAGAAAAAGCCGCGCTTGAGCTATAGACCATTACCAATCCATAGAGGAGAAGGAGGGAAGTCACTGCAATCACGCTTCTGTCAACTCGCCCTTCCACCCCGCCTCCTCGCTTGAGAACAGGCTACTCCTGTCTGTTCCTACTTTCCCGCGACTACAAGAATTACCGCAGTTGTCCTATGAGCGAAAGGAAACTTGTCGGAAACGTAGAGAGGATTAGCGACGTTGAGCGTGGACGTACGTCCCATGAGAAAGGATCTGCTGTCCGTTGATATAGAATAGCAAGAAAGTGGCAGAACTGTTACGAGACTAGTCTAATCACTCAGGCAATAAGGCTCACCACGGCGAGACACATTCATGGAAACCCTGAGTCAATGCTTGTTACGTAATACGTCCTCAATTCGTTCTTCGAGGACTGACAGGCGAGAGAATTTCTCCATACGAAGCACAGTGGAGGCAACAGCATAGACTGCTTCTCTTGGAACCATGCCCACGATCTCGCTATCTAACACGCTCATGCCGTAATGCTCGGCTTCATTCTTAACCATCTCGAAGACACGAAGTATTGGTGTTTTCTTGAAGTTGGTAAGGTTCATTGATATCTGCACGATATTTCGTTCCTTAAGCGCAAAGGCAAGCGCCTTTACATCGTGTAATCCGCCACTTGAACCGCGAATAGCAGCAGCGATTTTCTTTGCTGTGATCAAGTCCGTGGTTTCTAGGTTGATATTGTAGGCGACTAAGAATTGTCGTGCTCCTACTGCTGTGACGCCCGCAGTTGGATGAACCTTTGCAGCACCGAAATCAGGTTTCCATTCAGGTTTTGTTACCTTTTCGAAGAAACCCTCGAATTCACCCTTTCTGATCGTTGCCAGGTTTTGTCGCGTCTCATTTGCTGCTGATGCTTCGTATAAATACACGGGGATCTTATACTTTTCTGCTATTGTCTTTCCGACTTGGCGAGAAAGGGCAATACAGTCTTCCATAGATACGTTATGTACGGGAATGAATGGAATTACATCGACTGCCCCCATGCGGGGGTGCTCCCCATGGTGTTTCGTCAAATCTATTCTTGTCACCGCTTCTTCAACTAAATGGTCGATCCCGACAGCAACCATAGCTGGCTCACCAACAATGGTTATTACCGAGCGATTGTGATCCACATCCGAGTTGACATCAAGCACATGCCGCCCTTTTCCCCGAGCAGCCTGAGCTATCGCGTTTATCACGCTGCTGCTGCGACCCTCGCTGATGTTTGGAACCGATTCAACAAGCCCTGGTTTCATTCCCCTTGTCTTCTATGACTATGCAGATGGTTGCGGTCGCCACTATCTCGTTGTTGACTGATGCTTCTGCTTTGATTTGCAGTAATCTGTCTCTTTGGCGTAGCTTGCTTGCCGATAAAATTAGCTGATCTCCAGGGATGACCTTACGCCGGAAGCGAGCCTTATCTACTTTGGCCAGGAAACCAAGCTCGCCCTTTCTTCTAAGGAGAAAAGCGGCTGCCTGTGCCATTGCTTCAAGGATTAGTGTTCCTGGCATTATCGCCTGAAAAGGCTCCGGGAAATGCCCCTGGAAGAATGGTTCGTTTATGGTTATGTTCTTGACCGCGATAACGTGTTCCTTGTCTTGCTCCAGGATCCGGTCAATCATCAAGTAAGGATAGCGCTGTGGAAGAACCTGCCTAATGTCTTCAGCGTTACAGGACATCTGCAATTATCTCAACGATTCTGTAAGCTCGCGTTTCACCATATCGGTGATATCCGCCAGCTTTGCCGTATTGCGGTAGATGATGACGTTTTTAGCTCGTAATACCAGATCGTAGCCGTTTGCCAGAGCAACCTTGTTTGCTCCATCGACGATTCTTGAAGTCGCTAGATTAGTAAGCAGCTCGTCAAGCTGGGTGAATGCGTTTCGTGCCTGCGTGAAACGGCTCTCAAACTCCTCTGACTCAATTACACCAACTCTCACTGATGATGCTAAGCTCTTTATTTCATCAACAATCGGTTGTGCTTGTTCTCGTAGTTGTTCCAGGTCACCGCGAACATCGGAAAAACCGGAAGCGACAGTCAATATGTCGATCGTTCTCATGCTGATATTGATCTGCGCTTGCAGGAGCTCAACTTGCTTTAAGTCATACGTGTTCTCGTATTCTTCCTTAGAGATAGCGCTCTCCATATATTGCCTTTGCAGAGCGATGATTTCTTCTTGCTTATCAAATGCCTTTTGGCGCTCGCCCAGCACCTCATTGGTGAACACGGTGAATGCATCCTCAGCGTTGACATAGGCAATACTTATGCCCGGCGTAACCGGGTTTGTCTCGAGGCCTAGTACGCGGTTCTCGAGCGTATCAAACGTTGCTTGATCAACTTCACCATTCGATTGAGGGACAAACTGTAGAGCTATGGCTCCAGCGCCAACAAGCAGGGCAATTATCGCTATGACTAGGGATGTCTTGGACATTCTTCCTCCTTTTTCTTTCTAGAAGCAGCTAATTATAGACAGAGAGTAACCTCTTGTCATCCTAAAACAGGGGGCTGAAGCCAAAGCCAAATCTTGGCACGATACCCATCTCTGGTTCGAGAACCCATGCCATGTTTAAACGCACGTACATCCCGACTGCCGCAATTCCTAGCTCTACCCCAAAAGATGCCTTTGTGCCTTCGAGATTTACTTGGCTCAGATTGACTCCACTATCAAAGAACAGGCTTGTTGTTAGCCCCTCTACTATGGCCAGACGATACTCGATGTTTGAGTAAAACAATCGACTCACATAGGAGGTTTCTGCTCCACGGATTGTCGAAGTTCCACCGAACTCATAAGTTTGCGAGATGGGAATGTCTTTTCCACCCCCCGCGACCAAGCGGATCGCGAGGACTTGATCACGCGAAGCGAGAAAAGGAAGATCAATGTGTAAGGAGGTGAAGTATACCCAGTTTAGGTCAACCTTGGAGAACTCCACTCCGGGGGCGAACACACCAGCCTGCTCTAGCGCCACACGACGACGACTACCTGTAGTGGGAAAGCTTGGGTTGGAAATGTCATCATAACGTAGGGCAACTGTGGCTGAATTGATAATTTGTTCAATTGGGTCGACCTGTTCATGTTTGTATGCAAGATCAAGGTTTGTGTAGTCGGCCCAGGGGTAACTAACGGAAGCATTTCCTCCTAGGGTTATAAAGTTTGTTATCTCTTCGCCCGCTGTTCTTTCCTCGCTCTTGCGGTAGATATTGAGCCCGACACGGCTGAAATTGCCAAAGAAAGAGACTGTGCTATAACCCAAGTTCCACTCCGTACTCTCGTCTCCGATAAGCCCTCGGCTGTAAGAAAGAGATAGATCTTGCCCGGTACCAAAAAGGTTCTTCTGGGTATACGTAAGTGTTCCCAGTAGTCCCTCGCTTGCTGGTGAGTAAGCCAAGGAACCATTGATCCCGCCTAGTTTCTCGTTTTCGCCGATGGAAACTCTGAGGTGTACGGTTTCTTCAGTCCATTCGGGGAAGATATCGACTATACCGAAATAACCAAGCGCCATAAGGACTTGGTAGCTCACGGCCAGCTCCTGACGGTTCAATACTTCTCCAATGCGTATCCCCAGGTTCTTCAAGATAACGTAGTCTTCGGTATAGCTGTTCCCCTCCAGACTGATCTCTCCGATTTTCCCCTCCTGCACTTCCAAAAAAAGCCTATCTCCCTCGACACTCTCTACGGAAAAGCGAACCATGACGTATCCATTGCGATAGTAAAGCTCGTAGAGACCTTCTACTATTTGTAGGAGAGCGTAGTTGTCGATCGGAGTCTGTGGAATTCTACCCAATGCAGCTTGCGCAACGTCCTCTGGGAACATACTGATTCCCACAAGCGCGATATCTCTGATATCAGTGGTGGCATCTATAAGAACGCGTTCTTTGAGATTCCATACAAGCTGTATTGAATCCTGCGTTACTCCTTGTTTCGGGGTTACGTCGACTTCAGAGAAATAGAACGAAGAGTTAAGGTTCGTTATCGTTTGCTGAATTTGTGTCTTTTTGAGGCATTTATCTGCGGGAATGTCAATCATTTTCAAGGCAAGTTCTTCTGGAATGTCTACTAGCCCAGCGATGACGTTCCCCGTTACTTTCCCCTCGATGATTTGTACTTGCAGAGTCTCTCCAGGGGTCACCGTTCCTATCATGATAAGGGTATATCCCTTTTCGTCGTATGCGTCGATTACGGCGTTTAACGCTTCTACTAGGGAGTTGGTATTAAGTACTATTCCCTTCCTTACTCCATGATCTCGCAAGACGCGAAGGATGTTATCTGTGGGCATAATTAGTGGACGGAAGAGCGTGATTCCAAAGAGCTCAAAAGGTTCTGTGTTGATGTTCCCTGTAATCTCAATCGTGTTCACAACAGGGTTCTCCTTCACATGAAAAATGAGCGTTCCTTGTTCGCCGGGTTCAGGGATCACTTCGCTGAACCATCCTAGTTCGTAGATTGCTTGTGATGCTGCTTTTAGCTCATCAGCAGTAATCTGGCTCCCTGGTTCGAAGCTAACTACATCTAGGATTTCTCTTGCTTGGATTTCCTCGTTGCCATCGATCTCTATCGTTGAGATAGTGAGCGGAAAAACGGCCGCTAACGCAGCTATTGACCAAGCAAGAAACACAGCTAAGCTCAGCGCGAAGAATCTTTTCACTTGCTTCCTCCTTTAGGTGAAGGTGCCATCGATTGAACGATACTGGAGGGCTTCAGCAATGTGCTCCGCGGAGATCTGTGGAGCGCCTTCAAGATCGGCGACGGTTCGTGCTACTTTGAGGACACGTGTGTAGCCCCGGGCACTTAGCGAAAACCGATCGATAGCCTTTTCCAAAAGCCCCTTCGCCTCTTTCCTAAGTATGCAGTATTGTTCTAACTCTTTCGAATTTAGTTGCGCATTCGAAAATCGACCTGGCTTTGTCTTCATTCGTTCCCATTGTATCCGTCTTGCTTCCTTTACTCTAGTTTGGATGGAGCGCGAGTCTTCCCCTGTGGGGCGGGCGACTAGCTCCTCTCGGCTAAGTCGTGGAACTTCAACGAAGAGATCGATTCTGTCCATGAATGGGCCAGAGATGCGTTTTCGATAGCGTTTGATTTCGTGCAGACTACAAGTGCATGGATGAAGGTGGTCCCCCAGGTGTCCGCATGGGCAGGGATTCATTGCACAGACCAACATAAAATTGGCGGGATAGCGAACCGATACACCTGCACGAGACAACAAGATTGTTCGGTCTTCAAGTGGTTGTCGCAGAGTTTCCAGAACGCGCCGACCAAATTCAGGGAGTTCATCAAGAAACAGTACGCCGCGGTGAACAAGGGTAACTTCCCCTGGACTTGGGAGGCCATGTCCCCCACCCACCATTCCAGCATAGGAGATGGTGTGGTGCGGAGACCGAAACGGTCGTTGAGCCACTAGGGGTGCATTGTGTTCTACCATGCCAGCGCTACTATGGATTCGTGTAACTTCAATTGATTCCTCAAATGAAAGAGGGGGAAGAATTCCGGGGAGGCAGTGTGCTAACATGCTCTTTCCCGCTCCGGGAGGACCGATCATCAGTAGATTGTGTTCGCCTGCCGCGGCCACCTCAAGTGCGCGCTTAGCCTGCTCTTGTCCCTTTATTTCAGACATATCAACTAAGGGTTGCTTGAAGGCTCTTGCCATAACCTCAGCGCGATCCATTTCAAATCTGCTCAGGGTGAGCTTGCCGGAAAGTCCTTCAGTTACTTCAGCGAGCGTGCTCGCAGGGTAAACGGCAATATCTCCGATGAGAGCTCCCTCGCGGGCATTGTCCTTTGGCAGAATTATCCCATCCATTCTTGCTTGAGCCGCTAACAGGGTGATTGGCAGAACTCCGCGCACACTTCGTATCTCACCGTTCAGGGAGAGTTCTCCAAGGAGCAAGTAACTCCCTGGACAAGGAGAGACTTGACCGGATGCCACAAGAATCCCTAGAGCTATTGGAAGGTCGAATCCAACGCCTTCCTTGCGTAGATCAGCTGGAGCGAGATTGGCGGTGATTCGACTCGGTGGAAAGGAATAGCCCGAATTCTTTATTGCGCTGCGAATCCGCTCTCGGCTTTCAGTTATTTCTTTTTCTGGTAGCCCCACGATTTGAAATCTGGGAAGACCGCCCGCTACATCACACTGTACTTCAACTATTCTCGCGTCGATCCCGATTACTACACCGCTCACAAACTGTGCGAACATGTCTCCTCAACTTGGAACGCATCCTGGTAAAGCGAGATCCCTCTGCTCGCCACTATTACTACGTCGAATCGGGCTGGTAGCTCAGATCTAGTGATCATCAAGTAAGCCCTTGCTGTCGTAATGATTCGCTTGCATTTCCAAAAAGGCACTGCTTCCCTTGCGTCACCGTACCCCGAACTTGTGCGCATCTTGACTTCGACAAATACAAGGGTTCCTTTGTCGCGGGCAATAATATCTATTTCTCCAAAGCGAGAGTGCCAATTGCGTTCGATGATTCCATATCCATGTTTGCGAAGAAACTCGCATGCAATATCTTCCGCCCATGTTCCAAGCTGTTGTCGTGTCTTCTTATGTGTCATATGTTGTTGTCCTATATGTGATGCTATGTAATATAATAACCGCATTGCGCTGTGTTAAGCAAGGAAGGATAAGTCGCGAAAGTGACTTTGCGAACTGTAGTGAGTATGGGTATACTTTGTATGTTGTGAACAGGACAAAAACGAGCAAGAAGGCTAGATGCGCATAGTCCTCATAAACGTTGCAGTAGTCACTGAGGGAACCTCTATAGCTGAAAACATGAACCTCCAGTTTACTGATACTAGAATCTCTTCCATTACCAAAGAAGATTTGTCAACAACCGGAGGAGATGTGTCAATAAACGGGACCGGTAGATTGCCGATCCCGGGGTCGATCAACGCGCATACTTGCCTAGCAGAGACATTGAGCGAGGCGAAGTGGTGCCGGGAACAGAAGGGAGTTACCTCGGTTGAACACCTGGATCGGAGGGGTGCTTTGTCTGCTCCTACTCTGGCCGGTCATTGTGTTTATGTGAATAGCGATGACATGTGCTTGCTTGCTGACAAAAAAGTGAGAGTGGTTTGCTGTCCGGAAAGTAATGTGAAGCTCGCGTCGGAAAACTCCCCAGTTTCGATGATGCTGGAAAATACAGTAACAATCGCGCTGTGAAAGATGGAGCAGCCTCAGACAACGGCTCGAACATGATTGAGCAGACGAGGATGCCAGCTCTCTTGGAAAAAGGACTTGGCCAGGAGCCAACCGTGCTGTCGGCTCAGGAAGTATTCTAAATGGCGACAGTGAATGGCGCTTCTGCTTTGAATGAAGATGAAGATATAGAGACTCTTAGCGCGAGAAAGGAAGCTGACCTCTTATCAGCCTTGGTCTATTCTGCGCAGACTGAAGATGCAACCGAGGTTATTGTTGCCGCTCGGGTCTTGCTGCGGGACAGAGAACTCTTGACAATCGATGAAGAAAACGTGAAAGAAGAAACAAGATGCCTAGCAGGCAGGTGTAAGAACTGAATAGTTGTCCAGTCCTGAGAGAAGGGATATCCCTCGCTCGGGATTAGGAAACAAAGGGAGGGCAGATGAGCCTTACATGTGAGAGGACAGAGGAGATAATCCGTAAGTACGGGAAAAACGAGAAAGATACGGGATCAGTGAGCGTACAAATTGCACTTCTAACGGAACGTGTTACCCAGTTAACAGGACACTTGAATGTGCATAAGAAGGATTTTGGCTCGCAGCGAGGTCTACGAAAGATGGTTGGCCAACGCCGTCGCTTGCTGAAGTATCTAAAGAATCAAAGCCTAGCAGCATATAAGGATCTGATTCAACAACTGGGAATAAGAGGAGTATAGGACAAATGTTAGTAAGAGAAAGCGTACAGTTTTATGGAAAAGAGCTTGCCCTAGAAACAGGGCAACTAGCAAGACAGGCAAATGCAGCGGTGCTGGTCATATATGGCGACACGCGCGTGTTGGTGAGTGTAACCCACCAGGAAAACAAGAGAAATCTCGACTACTTCCCGCTGCGTGTTGATTATGAGGAGCGGTTTTACGCCACGGGGAAGATCCCCGGTGGTTTCTTTAAGCGAGAGGGAAGGCCAAGTGATGTAGCAACGCTAAGTGCTCGCATGATCGACCGGCCAATCCGCCCGCTCTTCCCCGACGGATACAAAGATGAGGTACAGATTGTAGCCACCGTTTTATCTGTGGAGCCCGATTGTAATCCAGGTATTCTGGGGATTCTTGGTGCTTCTGCGGCTCTGATGATTTCAGAAGTGCCATTTGGGGGACCCGTAGCCGGGGTAAAGATTGGATTAGAGGATGGAAGGTTGGTTGTAAATCCTGAAGCAACATCGCAGGAAGAGAATGGAGTGGAAATCACCGTTGTTGGAACCAAGAAGACAGTGACAATGGTGGAAGGACATATGAAGGAACTTCCCGAAGAAGAGCTTGTCGAGGCAGCTGATCTTGCGCATCGCGCAATTCAAGAGCTGCTTGCCTTGCAGGAGAAGTTCGTCGATCGGATTCAGCCGAGAAAGGTGGAATTTACTCCTGTAATTGAGGATGCTGTCTTGCGGGAACGAGTTCAGTCCGTTGTTTGTCCTCGATTTCCATCTATGCATGGGTTTTCGACCAAGCGAGAATTGAATGATTTTGTAGCCTCACTCCGAGAGCAGGCGATCGAGACGGCTATCACCGAAGAGCTTTCGGCAGAGGAGAGGACAAAGCTAGAACGGCGCGTATCTTCCCTAGTAGACGGGTTCTACGGGGAGTATATGAGGCAGGGGATTCTAGAACGAGGTGAACGAATCGATGGCCGTCGACCAGATGATTTGCGCCAGATTAGCTGTCAGGTTGGGAATCTTCCGCGAGCGCATGGTTCCGCAGTGTTTACTCGAGGCGAGACACAAAGCCTTGGGGTTGTTACCCTTGGCGCTTCCCGTAGTGATGAGCAAATCATTGACCAGATGATGAAAGAGGGGCGCAAGCGATTCATGGTCCATTACAATTTTCCTCCTTTCTCGGTGGGCGAAGTGTCACCGCTGCGTGGGCCTAGCCGACGATCCATTGGGCATGGATACCTGGCAGAAGGTGCTCTGAGTAGCGTTGTGCCTGATAAAGAAGACTTTCCATACACTATTCGCATCGTATCAGAGATCTTGGAGTCAAACGGTTCTTCATCCATGGCCAGTGTGTGTAGTGGATGTCTTGCCATGATGGATGCGGGAGTGCCGACGAAGAAGGCAATCGCGGGGATTGCTATGGGGATGGTTGAAGATCCTATCTCCAAGAAACATGTGATTCTTACGGACATCACGGGTGATGAAGACCACTATGGCGATATGGACTTCAAGATCGCCGGAACATATGATGGGGTTACCGCGTTTCAGCTCGATGTCAAAGTTGGTGGCATTAGCAAGGAAACCATTCGCGAAGTGTTGTCCAAGGCTAAGCGTGCCCGGTTGATTATTCTTGATGAAATGACGAGAGCCATTCCCGCTCCGAGAGAACACCTTTCCTCATTTGCTCCAAGTCTGGTGACGATTAACATTCCAGTGGAGAAGATAGGGGCAGTAATCGGACCTGGTGGAAAAATGATTCGCAAGATTATTGAGGAGACCGGCGCCATCATCGATATTGATGATGATGGAAGGGTCACACTATCCGGTGTTGACTCCGAAGCAGTTGCTGCTGCGCAGGAACGGATCGAGGATCTTACCTCCGAGCTGGAGGTTGGGACAGTAATTGCAACCAAGGTTACTCGTGTTGTTGATTTCGGGGCATTTGTTGAATTGAAGAATGGCTCCGAAGGGCTAGTTCACGTTTCTCATCTCGCTTCTGGTTACGTTGACAATGTTCGCGATATCGTGAAGCCGGGTGATGAGATTACGGTTGAGGTAATTGGAGAGGACAAGATGGGGCGTCCCGATCTCAGACGCGTGGAAGGCGAAGGTGAGTCTTCCGGAGAAGAAAGAGCCAAGACCTCAAGCAAGGGAAGGCAAAGAGGAAGACCAGCAAAGCCTGAAAACAAAATCAAGGTCGGAGCAGTTATTGAAGGAACGGTTGCCAATACTACCGACTACGGGGCATTTGTTGAATTGGGGTCCGATATTACCGGACTGATACACATCTCCGAACTCTCAGACAATTACGTCAAACGCGTGGAGGATGTGGTAAAAATGGGAGATCGAGTGACTGTCGAAGTGTTGAAGATCGACGAGCGCGGCCGCTACAAGCTGCGCCGGATTGTTCCCGAAGAAGAGAAAGAGAAGAACGAGACAAAGGAGCTTGATTTTGAGGACCGTTGGTGAAAAGATCTCTCTACGATGGTGCTTTTTCTTGTAGACTTGAAAATGGGCTACAGGTTTTGGTGGAAGAGAGGTTGCCTTCCCGAACGGTAAGTATGGGTGTCTGGGTCAGAGCAGGGAGCCGCGATGATCCAGACGCTCTTCCTGGTCTGGCGCATTTTGTTGAGCACTTGTTGTTTCGCGGAACAGCAACCCGTAACGCAGAACAGATAGCTCGAGAAATTGATGCGATCGGCGGGTATCTAAACGGAGCCACAGGAAAAGAACACAGCCTTTACTACACTAGTGTTCCAAGCGATGGTTTTTCCCTTGCCCTACAACTTCTCATTGATCTAGTACAGAATCCTAGATTCGATGAACAGGAAATTGAGCGTGAGAGGAAGGTAGTTCTTGAGGAGATTCGTGGGCACGACGATGATCCAGAGCAGCTAGCCTACGATTTGTTTGCAGCTGGC
>JAUWOJ010000061.1 GCA_030612175.1 Candidatus Bipolaricaulota bacterium
GGAGGCAGTAAGAGATGTTTGATGTGATACAGGAGATCCTGTTGGCCTCCTGGCAGATGCTCGGGCAGATGGCTCTGTTTCTCCTGCTCGGGTTTCTCATCGCTGGAGCGCTGTCAGTGGGCATGTCGACAGAATGGCTGCAACGGCATCTGGGTCGAGGAGGGATCAAGCCGGTGATCAAGGCGACGCTCCTTGGTGTTCCTCTCCCCCTCTGCTCCTGTGGGGTGATACCTGTATCGGCTTCGATGCGCCGCCATGGGGCAAGTCGCGCAGCTACGACGGCGTTCCTTCTCTCCACCCCGCAGACGGGCATCGATTCGATACTTGTCACCTACTCACTCCTCGGTGGGGCATTCGCGGTTTTCCGGCCGCTGGCCGCCCTTGTTACCGGTATCATTGGCGGCATCATGGTGATGCTTATGGGTAAGGATCATGCGGAAGCCGACCATCTCAAGAACCGGATAGTAACACCGCAAACAGGCGAACATATAAATCGGTCGATTCCGATACAGATCCTGCACTACGGATTTGTCACCCTTCCGAGAGAGATCGGCCTGACTTTGATTGTAGGGATAGTGATCGCCGGCGCGATAAGCGCCCTCGTACCCGTAGGAGGAGTTTCGGCGTATATCGGAGGAGGGATTGTGTCGATCCTTATCATGATGGCTGCGGGAATCCCGATGTATGTCTGCGCTACCGCATCCATCCCTATTGCGGCGGGGCTGCTACAAGTTGGAGTATCATTTGGTGCGGTGTTTGCCTTTCTCATCGCCGGTCCGGCGACGAATGCCGCCACGTTGACCACCCTGTGGAAGATCCTCGGGCGACGGACGACGGTGATCTTCCTGACGGCGATCGCCACAAGCGCGATTGGATTCGGTCTACTGCTCAACGCTCTTGTTCCGGTAACGAATCAGGTGCTCCCTCAGCTTGTTGCTGCTCCGCGCGTAGAAGGGGGAGGACTAATGAATAACGCGATGGCGGCACTATTGCTTGCCGTATTGGTTGTGTCGAGATCGCTACGCAGCAAGAACAAAGGATAGGGTTGCATCCTTTCTCTTGAGCTGCTCACTTGAAAGAGCCTTGGCGATGGAGGTGAGTAGGTGAAAATCCAAACAAAGGTTCTCGTGATCGTTTCTGTCCCTTCTGTTGATTACAAGCAATGAACGGATGCATCAGTAGATACTAGGCTTATGAGCTGGCATGTATCTGTCATTCATCACGGGGATTCACTTATGTTATACTGGTAACCAGTTCAAGTAGTCAAGGAGGCAGTGATGACCCGCCGAATACTGTTGCTTGTTATGTTGGCTATTATTCTCACCTCAGTGCTGGTCCAAGGAATCACGTCTAGCAGTACCGCCCTAAACAATATAAATGAACTAGCAGCTGCAAATACGGCGTTTGCCGTTGACCTCTATAGCGCTCTTCCCCAAGAAGGGAATCTCTTCTTTTCCCCTCTATCGATCTACATGGCATTGGCGATGACTTCCGCTGGCGCTAGCGGAGATACGTTGGCGCAGATGGAGGAGGCCATTCACTTCCCCTTCAGCCAGGAACAGCTCCATCCGGCGTTCTATGCCCTTATGTCAGCGCTGGAGAACCGCCAGTACCTTCCTGATGACCGGGGAGAAGGGTTCACTCTGAACCTGGTTAACTCTATCTGGGCGCAGAAAGGATATGCGTTCCTTACAGATTTCCTGGACGTACTGAAGGGTTCTTATGACACAGGAGTGCTGCTTGCGGACTTTGCTGCCGACCCTGATGCTGTACGAGACGAGATAAACATGTGGGTCGAGGAGGCAACTCATGATCGGATCGTTGATCTAATCCCACAAGGCGCGATCACTAAGGAAACTCTGCTCGCATTGGTGAATGCCATTTACTTCAATGCTCCGTGGGCGTTCCCTTTTGATGAGCAGAACACGGAGCTAGGGCCATTCACACTTGTCGACGGAACAGAAGTAGAAGTGCCGCTGATGCACGAAACCGAGCTACTTGGCTACGCCAAAGGCGATCAGTACCAAGCAGTAGAACTTGATTACAATGGAAATGACTTGTCCATGGTTGTGATCCTCCCCACTCCGGGCGCTTTTGAGGCAGTGAATTCGCGCCTCTCGCCTGCGTTCATCAGCCAGGTGACTGCCGATCTGTCACGGGAGAATGTTATTCTTACTCTGCCAAAGTTCACCGTTGAGTGGTCAGATGTCCTTAATGATACTCTCGCGGGCTTGGGTATGCCGGATGCATTTAACAGCTCCGTTGCCGATTTCTCGGGTATCGATGGACGACGCGTATTCTCCATTGGTGCGGTCATCCACAAGGCGTTTGTATCCGTAGACGAGGCGGGAACAGAAGCTGCCGCAGCAACAGCAGTAATCATGGTAGGGTCGGCACAGGGCTATCAACCAACCTACTACGAGGTTAACGTAGATCGGCCGTTCCTGTTCTTCATCCGGGATAAGGAGACACAAGCGATCTTGTTCTTTGGCCGTGTGGTCTACCCAAGGTAGGCGCTGTTCCTCCTCCTTGGTCAGCTGGCGAACAAGATTGTCCAAGGAAGAGCATTCGTGAAAAGATGAATCGAGCGAGTTAGTTGCCGCGACTGCGCAATAGAGGGGTCCTAGTTATTCGGCGCCCGCCTCTATTTCGACAAGCTTGAGCGCGGCGGAGTTCATGCAGTAGCGCAACGCGGTCGGGGCAGGTCCGTCGTTGAATAGATGGCCAAGGTGCGCGGCGCACCGGGTGCAGAGTACCTCAGTACGGATTTTATCATCACTCTCATCTCTCTGGGTGTGCACGTTCTTTTCGTCGATAGCCTGCCAGAAGCTTGGCCATCCTGTTCCTGAATCAAACTTGTGCTCGGAATCAAACAGGGGTAGCCCGCAGCAAGCACACTTATAGACCCCGGCCGCCTTTGTGTTCCAGTAAGCGCCGGTGAAGGGCGGTTCCGTCCCTTTCTTGCGCGCAACGCGATACTGCTCAGGGTTGAGCAGCTTACGCCACACCTGGTCACTCTTTATGATCTTTTCCATTACCTCACCTCCTTTTTCTCTATTGACAGAGATCTTACGAAAGGCCTGGGTGTTCTGATAGGAGGTGAGAGATACCTTCTCTCACCTCTATAATTCTGGCTGAATTAGGCGCTGGCTCATTCACGCGCCATCTTTGCTCCACACTTTGGACAATCTATTTGATAGCAAGGAGTTGCGACACGGTGGACGATCTTGTTCCCGCAGTGTGAGCAGACGCAGTAGCCAGATGGTCCGGCGCCAGCGCTGTTTCCTCTCATTCGTCCGCGGCCTTGGCCGCCTTGGCCACGACCAAATCCTGTTCCTCGTCCAGCGCCAGCCGGTCCTGTTCCATCTCCTCTGGGCATATTGTCTTCCTTTACTCAATTGCATTCATACTTCTGAGAGCAGCTTCTTAGTCTTGGGAGTCTCCTCTCTGGGACCATTCTCCGATCAGCTAATAGCAGAGAGAATTCCTAGGAAGATGATACTCATTTTCTTCTCTGAGACAATCCCAGCCACAAACGCGGCATATCACAAATCGTCTCTTCCCGATCGACGAAGGGAATTCAGGGGGGAGATAAAGATAGTCCACAGTCGAAAACAGTAAAGAACCCCGCAGCTTGCTGCGGGGTTCTTTACTCGCCCGACCCAGGATGTTTACCACGCTGCGTATCACGGGGTCGGGTTGAGCGCTTGGTTAGACAATGTTTTTGGCGATAAACAGGCCAATCAGCACAAACGGAAAAAACATGTCCAAATACAAAACAGGTCCAGCATTAAAGATATTAGTGTTCTTTCGGCCCTTCAAATCCTCCAGATGGGTATAAGCAGCTCCCCAAAGAAAAACTGAACGCGCAATGATCGTTGCAAGCCAGAAATCTCCACGGAACCATATGCAAAGGATGCCGACGATCCCCATGCTTAAATTCGTGAAGGCAATTTCCTTTTGAAACGGGTTCCCTGTGGGCCAACCAATTCCTCGCGCAACTTCGTCTGCTTTGAAGAAATGTCCAATAAAGGCGAAAAGACCCTCCAGTCCGACATTACTTACAATGAAAGCAAGCAGAAATGATGTAATGATTGGTGTTTTTAGAACAATAATCTGAAAAATGCCTAAGATGATGGAAAAGGCTAAAAAATAGACTGGATACATTTGCTAACTCCTCCAAGTTTTAATAGTTGTCTAACGCTTGGATCAAGCCGCGAGCCGTAGCGAGTCGGCTTGAATGAATTGTTATCTGAGCACATCATGGTCATGCTACTCTTCCTACAGGAGCAAGATATACGGTAAATTCTTCCTTCCCATCAACACCAAGAAGCGTATCAACCTTCTTGTGATCGTACGCACCTATGCCGCACGTTCCCGCTCGAATCGATCCACATGCCAGGTAGAGATTCTGGCAGACATGCCCAGAATCAATAGCAATCATCTTATGTGCGATGATGCTGTATCGCCATTCCGTTCGGTAAGGAATGGCCGTCCAAATAAATACCACGGCACTGTCCGCACAGAACGCTTGTCCCCGACATGCATCCATTATTCTTTCTGGGAAATTCGGATCCGCTCGCAGAAATAATAGTGTGTGGTCGAGAGGCAAGTATCTGTAAAGCCCAGGCTCAACATCATTCACCTTGTTGACAATCAAATATGTTTCAAAAGGATGCCGTGCTCCAGCAGACGGTACAGTCCGAAGGCTACGCGAATTGCCACGTACTCCTTGGGTTACCCAGAGCAAGAAGGACAACTCCTCCAGTGTCAATGGTTCCGGCAGAAAATGCCTTTCACTTTTTCTCTGAGTAATCACGTCGATCAAAGGGACCCTTCCCGAAGAGAACTTCTCTGGTGGCACAAGTTCCAAGAGAGTTGCATCCGCAGGATATGGCTTCTGTAATGGTGGAGCTGGTATGCCTTTCTCTTGATCTCTATCAAGGTCTCCCCATTTTTTCCACAGATCGCCTTTCAGAAATCCTCTGTATTCTTCAATAGTCTTCATGTCATCTCCTACTATCCGTAATCCAGATAACGCAACGTGCTTGACAATCCGCACCTGTAAAGACACAGCCAATATAGTGCTCGGTCACCGATCCCAAGGACCACTTGAGTGTGGTTCGGATTGCGTGGGTTCCAACCGTCTTTGCGAGAATTCATCCTTGCTCCCTGTTCTCAGGTCGCTTCCTCTTTACGGTCCTTGACTCCCTTGTCCTTCCTGCGTTGCCTTGATTGATTCTCCAAGAAAAACCACAAGAGCAGACCAATCGGACCGCAAAACAGCATAGCGGCTAGAACGGTCAATACAGGGTGTATCCTGATTGTCTGCGAAAGAAAATCGTTGTGTTCATATCGTTGTTTGCTCATCCTCCCCCTCTCTTTCCTGGTTTATAAGCCAAGTCGTCTGAATGCCTTAGCGAAACCTTTCCACAAACTCTTGCGAACCAGGCGCTTAGCGATTCCGCTAGGGCCTCTTATAACAGCGTTCAGGTCTCCAAGCAGTCTACCGCCTTTGTACATTCCACCGCGACCACCTAACAGGAAGGCAAAGAGGCCTAGTCCGGTGGAACTGGAACGCCTGGAACGCCTTCCTCGTGGACGCCTGGCTACTGGAATGTCCCATCGCCCGTTGACCTTTGTGGCCGGTATCCTCCCTTCCCTACACCACGCGGCTACTGTAGAACTGGACACACCTAACGCTCTAGCTGCTTCTGTTGTGGTCACGCTGTCACTGCCTCCACTGGTTACCGCTGGGCCGATCCAATGAGTAGTCTGCAAAGCGAGCAGGTCAGTTCGCAGGTGTTGCCTCAGGTCGTCACTGCCAGCAATCTCCCGAATATCGCTTTCCTGCAACTGTGTATATGCAGCCATCATGCTTCAATAATACCAGTAGGATAGCCACCTAACAATGATTATTGTGTAACTCGGCAACAGAGTATGTCGAAAAGCGAAGGGCGTGTATCGCTTAATTAATGGGCTCCTCACACTCCAGACAAGATTTATCTCTCGCCCGTTCGTTTCACTCACTCAAGCCGCTAAGCTCGCAGAGAAAAACAGGAATAAGGTTAAGAACAAAGGCTACTTGCTGTCAAAGACAAAGACACTTTACCGCAGAGATCGCGGAGGGAGGCATATTCTTTGTTTACATAGAAAACCATAATATGATTGTAGAGAACAAGAAAAGAGGGTTTCCTCTGCGTACTCTGTGACCTCCGCGGTCAGGCAGTCATCAAGAATCAATTGTCAATCGTCAGTTCTCAGGAAAACAGCCGCCAGCAATCAGCGCTCGGCCGTCAGGAAAGGAAGTTGTCAGTGAGTGGCCCACTTCTCCCCCTCCCTTTAATTCCCTCCTTTACCCCATGTAGTAACTCTAATCCTACTACTACACGGGGCGAGGTCGGGGAGGGAAGATTGTTTGTGATCAGTTATCACTCATCAGTTATCAGTTTTCAGGTCTAACTTTCTGGCCTTTCACCCATTACTCATCACCCATTACTGGTTACTGCCTTTCGC
>JAUWOJ010000047.1 GCA_030612175.1 Candidatus Bipolaricaulota bacterium
AAGTATGCTGCCACCTCGGCAATGATTTCTCGTAGAGGCTCTTTCTCGCCATCGTCCCGTCGTCGCAAGGAAACGCCAGCTTCTGCCGCCAATCGCTCAAGTGCCTCAGGGAATGATATCCGCTCGATCTTCATCAGGAAAGAGAACAAATCTCCTCCCTCGCCACACCCAAAACAGTGCCATAATCCCTTTTGCGGGTTAACCACCAATGATGGAGTATCATCCGAGTGAAAAGGACAACGTCCTTTATAGCTTGCCCCTGTCTTTGTGAGAGAAACGTAACGAGAGATCACGCCTACCATATCAACTCGTTCCTTGACCATCTGAACATCAAGTCGGTCTTTGCTCATGACGGCACTAGGTTACGAAGAAACGGGTTCGTCCTTCTTTCCCTATCAAGCGTTGTTGTCTCACCATGTCCGGGATAAATCCGATAGTCACCATCAAGCGCAACAATCCGTTTAAGGGACTGTATCATCTTAGGCATTGACCCGCTGGGCAAATCGGTTCTACCGATAGATCCGGCAAATAGAAGATCTCCTGAAAAAAGGACGCCATCTCCCAGCAAAGCTATGCTGCCAGGAGAATGTCCAGGAACATGCAATACGCTCAATGCACCAGCGATCTTGTCTCCTTCCTTCAGATAACGGTCGATTGCTGCATGCCCGGGATAAGAACGGTCAACAAGAGGAAGATCGTCCCGATGCAGAAAGATCCTTGCTCCTTGCTTCTTCAACGCCCAATTACCACCCACATGATCGAAATGACCATGTGTATTTACAACTAGATCAACCCTTCGGTCGCCAATAAACGAAAAAAGCTTGGCGTTTGGCTCAGCCGGATCCACCAGTACAATAACTCCCAAAATGTCTATGAGATAACAGTTCGTCGCAAGCTGTCCTAGGCAAACCGATTCAATTCGCATTGCCTACCCCTCGTGCCTTAAGCCCGCGCTACCGTGAGAACAAAGATCGCCTTGTATCCGCCTGTTCTCAAGGTACGTGAACATTCCTCCACTGTTGAACCAGTCGTGTATATATCATCAATCAAAAGGACTCTTTCTTTCCCAGATTTTACCACGGCGAAAGCTCCGTGCAAGTTTGCCTTTCGTTTATTGGCAGAGAGAGTCGTTTGCGCTGTGGTGTCTCTGTTCTTCAATAATACTCCGCAAACAGGGATGTTTGCCATGTGTCCCACACTAAGCGCAAGCAGTCGCGCTTGGTTGAACCCACGCAGCCGAAGCGCACGTCGACTCATAGGCACATATGTAATCAGGTCAATCGCCCGGAACGGTTGTTCAGTATTAAGATAGGAAGCCATACGAGTAGAAAGAAAACGGGTGATTGCCCGTTCA
Organism: Candidatus Bipolaricaulota bacterium; assembly: GCA_030612175.1. GTDB lineage: Bacteria > Bipolaricaulota > Bipolaricaulia > UBA7950 > UBA9294 > JAUVYF01. The sequence goes on from JAUWOJ010000047.1 coordinate 1,355, forward strand.
CGCCCAAACTTAAGCGCCCGCACAAGTTCTCCCCACCCACTGTTGTAGGGACCAAGTGAACGCGCAAGATCAAAGCCCCAGCTGCTGGTTCCACAACCTCGACACAAATCCGCGCTTGGATCATCAAGTGACCCCTGGCAACGGTAGCACCGCGCTCCTTGCAATGAGGGTAGCTCACTCGCGCAATTATCGCACACCACTTGCATTGCATCGGTTGCCTCCCCACATAAAAGACAGTATGGCGGGAAGAGAAGCGATAGTACGTTATTGGCAGTTTTCTTCAGCCAGCTCCCGTCATAGCAATGTGGCCACTCGCAGGAGCTGGTTCGTGTATCCCCATTCATTGTCGTAAAAGGTCACAACCTTGAGAAGAGTTTTATCAACCACGCGAGTACAGGACAGATCGACAACACTTGCCCGCGGATCACCTATAATGTCACTTGAGACAAGAGGATCATCGCTTATTCCAAGAACTCCTACAAGCTTGCCATCGGCATAACGACGGAAAGCATCGTTTACTTCATCGATACTAACCTCTTGATTCATCTCGGCAACGAAGTCACTCGCCGCACCTGTGGGGACGGGAACGCGCAATGCTATTCCATCCATCTTTCCAGTCAGCGCGGGGATTACCTTGGTGGTAGCTGTGGCAGCACCAGTCGTAGTAGGAACGATGTTTATCGCAGCGGCTCTGCCACGAGTGAGCTTGCTCGAAGCTGAATCAACAATGGTCTGACCACTTGTGTAAGCATGCACAGTGGTCAAGAAAGCGTGCACGATCCCATACTCCTGTTCGAGCACGTACGCAACAGGAGCCAGTGAATTGGTCGTACAGGATGCAGCAGAAACGATTCTGTGCACTTTAGGATCGTAAATTTCCTCATTTACCCCATAAACAATCTGCGGGATTTTCTCCGCTCCGTCTCCCTTGGGAGGCACGGAGAGAAGAACCTGTTTCGCCCCTGCAGAAAGGTGCCGCGACGCACCCTTCTTGCCATCATAAGAGAGGAAGATCCCCGTCGCTTCCACGACCAAGTCAATACTTTTCTCCTTCCATGGGAGCTTGTCGGGCTCACCCTCTGCAAGAAGTGGAATGAACACACCATCAACTTCTATCCCCCCTTCCTTAGGGGTCACGTTCTTGGAGTAACGTCCGTAGACTGAGTCGTACTTTAAGAAATAGGCCAATGCCTTTGCTTCAAGCCGAGTGTCATTCAGCGCCACGATCTCTATGTCTTTCCCGCCAAAGGCAAGGCGAAGGAACATCCGCCCAATCCGCCCAAGCCCGTTGATTGCAACCCTCTTCACAATACAGCCTCCTTCTCCTCATATTCCTTTACCATTCCTATGAAGTAACGATGAATCCGCATATCGCTGGTTAGCTCCGGGTGAAAGCTTGCTACAAGTACATTCCCTTGACGAGCCATCACCGCCGCACCTTCATGCTTTGCCAACACCGTCACACCATTCCCTACCCGGGTGATATAGGGAGCACGAATGAAGACCGCTGGAAAGTCATCGGCGACTCCCTTTACGCAAAGCATAGTCTCAAAGCTGTCAACCTGTCGCCCAGAAGCGTTACGCGCTACGGCAATATCAATTGCCCGGACGTAAGCATCTTCCTGCCCCTCTATTTCGTCTGCCAGCAGAATCATCCCTGCACAGGTCCCAAATATCGGGAACCCTTTGCTCGCCAGCTCACCCACCTTAGTTAGTAGGCAACCACGAGATAGAAGGGAAATAGCAGTTGACTCGCCTCCGGGAAGGATGAGTCCTGAAAGCCCTGAAAGCTGTTCAGCTTTCTTCACTCTCCTGCCATCGATCTCTAGCTGAGACAGAATATTAAGATGCTCTCGCACAGCCCCCTGCACGGCAAGGACTCCGATTCTCACCTAGCGGACCTGCATCATCTCGTGTGGAGGAATCTCATCGATGGAAATCCCAACCATTGCTTCGCCGAGTCCTTCGGAGACACTAGCAACAATTTTCGGTTCCTTGTAGTGAGTCGTTGCTTCGACAATCGCCCGCGCCCGCTTTTCGGGATCACCGGACTTGAACACACCACTACCAACAAAGATTCCATCACAACCAAGTTGCATCATCATCGCTGCATCGGAAGGAGTAGCTATCCCGCCAGCAGCGAAATTCACCACGGGAAGCCTTCCTTTCTCACGGATAGCAAGCAGGACTTGGTAAGGGGCTCCCATTTCCTTGGCTATGCTCATTAGTTCTCCTGTAGAAGCACTTAACACCATCCGTATCTGTTTATTCATCAGACGCATGTGCTTTACTGCTTCCACAACGTTACCTGTGCCTGGCTCGCCTTTAGTGCGAATCATTGCTGCCCCTTCAGCAATCCGCCGGCAGGCCTCTCCCAGATTGCGCGCGCCACAAACAAATGGAACGGTGAATGCCCATTTATCTATGTGGTACTGCGGATCCGCGGGTGTAAGAACTTCTGATTCATCTATGTAATCCACTTCGAGCGCTTCGAGCACCTGGGCTTCTACAAAGTGCCCAATTCGTACTTTGGCCATCACTGGAATGGAAACCGCGGCAAGGATCTCCTTCACTCTTGCTGGATCAGCCATGCGAGCAACGCCACCCTGAGCGCGGATATCAGCCGGAACTCGCTCCAACGACATTACGGCAACTGCACCAGCTCGTTCTGCTATTATCGCTTGGTCAGCAGTGGTGACATCCATAATTACGCCACCCTTCAACATTTCCGCAAGACCACTTTTTACACGGTACGTGCCTTTTTCTACCATTATACTCACCTCTTGGCTACGCTAATCACAAAGTATATCCTCTAAGCGAATAGAAAAAAGGGTCCTCTCGCGGTTAAGGCAAGGTAACCCAGGGAAAGACTGAAAAGATAGTCGGCAGTCGAGAACAGTGAAACGAATGGGCGAGGAAAAAAGCTTGGCTGGAGTGTGACGGACCAGAAGAAAGGGCAAAAGACAGCAAGTCTAGCAACACCCTTGTACGTGTCTTAACCCTCTCGAGATGATTTGTCTCCCCAGTTGAGCTTTTCCTCTAACACCTTGAAAAAAGAAGGACCGTTGTTCATGCGCACAAGCCGAGTGGGCAACTTAGCTCGCTCCACCGTCGCTTCTCCGCCTGGGCAAAGATCAGAGAAGAAATCACCATCTACAAACACACTCACTTCCGAACGTGCCTTAATGAGCAAGGCCTCTTCTGGGGGAAAGACAACCGATCGCAATCCCAGCCTATGTGTGGCAATCGGTGTCGCCATAAGGCACGCCATCGGCGGAACAATCACCGCCCCGCCGCCGGACAAGCTGTACGCCGTAGAGCCAGTGGCAGTTGATACTACTAGACCGTCACCAGGGTATGTAGCCACCACGCCATCGCTCGAAAACAGTTCAATCTCGCAGAAACGGATTTGAGCCGGAGCAGTGACAGCAACATCATTTAGCGCAGTCCCTTTCTTGCTGCCAATGGTAATAGCAAGCCTCATTCTTTCCTCAATCACGAATTCATCGCGCAAGATCCCTTCTAGGGCAGCTGTCAATAATGGTGCTCTTGTTTGGGTAAGAAATCCAAGGCTTCCCAGGTTTGCTCCCAGGATAGGTATGGCATAATCCGCAAACAGAGCCGCGGCACGCAGCACAGTCCCATCCCCGCCTAGAGCAACAGCTATTGCTCCCTCTACATCTAAGCGACGCGGTCTCTCTCTTTCCAGCGCAATTGCACTTATCCCTTTTAGAGTGCACCATGCTTTAAGTACGGCAAGGGTACGTAGAGAGCCCGATTTTTGAGTATTGGCAACAATGTAAATCGTATGAATTTCCATCCCTCTTATCCCGCCTAAGAATCTGCTAGTAGATCAAAGTTATCAACGCTTTACATACTTCCAACGGCAAAGTATCCGTTCCAATATGTCAATTCCCACGTACAACACAAGCCCAAGGAAGGCCATTGCCATTATCCCTGCAAATGCCCGGTCACGTCCGAACAGCATATATCGTTTAATAAAACTCCCTAATCCCAGCCCTTGAGCGGTGTTTGTCTCGGCGATATATAGAAAAGCTATCCCTACTCCTATGCCCACACGCACACTGGTCAGAATGCTGGGGAGCGTAGCAGGAAAGATCACATGTCGATACACCTGCCAGCGGTTCGCGCCAGCAGAGAGAACACTCACCAAGTACTCTTCAGTTATGTTCTTGGCTGCTCCACGAGCAGAGACAAGAATCTGAAAAAAAAGCACGATAGCAACAATCGCAACTTTAGTGGCGCTCCCCGTGCCAAAAATGAGAAACAAGAACAGTATCAGTGCCACCTGGGGAATTGGATACGTAATATAGATCATTGGCGAAACGAACGTATCGACTGAACGCTCATGACCAATAACAAGACCCAAAGGAACTGCGGCAACAAGAGCAATGAGCATCGCCATTACAAGTCGCCAGGCGCTCGCCAGGAAATGCCGCTGCAACTCCGCCCCATTCTTAACTACCTGTGATAGGGCTTCATAAGGACCAGGAAGAACGGAACTAGAGTTAATCGTGTTTATCGCAATACTTGCCACTTCCCACAAAAACAGCAAGAAGATAATGCTGCAGATATAAATCAGGACTTGCTTCATCTCTCGAGCTCCTCCCTCAATGCCTTAACTGTTCTATCAAATGCCTCGCTTTGACGATAATCAAGAGGTCCTACTTCTCGGTTGGACACTCTTCCTTTGATGCGCGCCGGTTTCTCGGTAAGAACGATGATCTCTTGTCCGAGGAAGGCCGCTTCTTCAATGTCATGCGTAACAAGGACTAGCGTAAAACCACGGTCCTTCCATAAGGTGAGAAATAAATCCTGAATCTTCTCACGAGTAAGAGTATCAAGTGACGCAAGTGGCTCATCCATTAGCAAAACCGATGGCGAGATGGAAAGAGCGCGAGCGATACCTACGCGGCGCTTCATTCCTTCAGATAGTTCGGCGGGAAAACGGGATTTCACGTTTCCCAAACCGAGTTCCTCAAGGATATCCTGAGCATTACGAGCCGGGTAATCCCCAGCCAGAACAAGGCTCAAGTTGGCATTGTGCCAAACTGTTTTCCACGGCAGAAGTCCCGCGTTCTGTAAGATCAGGGCTACATCCCGCCGTGGACCAGCTACCTTCTTCTTGCCTATTTTGACACTCCCTTTGCTGGGAGTAATCAGCCCAGAAAGCGCGAATAGCAGTGTGGTTTTTCCACACCCTGATGGGCCAATAAACGCCAAGCTTTCACTTTGCCCTAAACGAAAACTAACCCCTTCTACCGCCCGTAGTTTCCGCTTAGAGGAACCGTAGTCAATGGTGAGATCATCAGCTTCTATCATTGCAGGAAGTAATCCGTTGTTACTTCTTCGTAGGAAGGACATTGCCATTCGTCATGTCTACCAGCCACCCACAAACGTGCGTTTTCGTATTCCTTTTCGGAAAGCATCTGTGGTTGTGGAAATTGAGGAATCTCGAAGCTATCCATAATCCCAACCGGAACACTATCTTCTTTCAAACCAGGGAAGAACAGTCTAAGCGCCTCGCTAGTCCCCATACTGACCACTTCCTCTCGGCTCGATCCGTTAAGCATTCTCACTGCTTCACGATATGCCCCGTAGAAACGTTCGACAAGCTCTGTTTTTTCCTCAATGACGGCACGTCGGAAAACGATAATGCTGGGTAGAAGGTCAATACCATCAAAATCAGACAAATTCACAAGAGACATGTTTGCGCTAGCTGGCAGCAAGTTATTAAGGTAAGTAATGTACGGTTCAGGCAGAACAGCCGCATAGACAGAGCCCATGGAAAGAAACGCTGCCAGCTGAACCATGTCATTCCAGTAAGAGTAGTACTTATCTGAATCAACTGGGTAGCCAAGGCTAGCGAGAAGCATATCCATGTGGTACTCAATATCGCTTGACTCGAGAATAGCGATTGACTTGAGATCGCTTCCCCGTTGTGTGCGTGCAAGGAGATCGCCTACTGAATCTATGTCAAAATAGCTTTGGGAGAGAAGGGCAAGGCTTCCCGTCCCTTCACTTCGGTAGGCGGTGCTAGTAATCACGATGTCGGCTCCAATGGATACCAGCATGATGGCAAGCGTTACATCACAAACCATTCCATCGATGTCTCCAGCGTAGATGGCCAAGTTACGCGCTTCATTATCACGCAACCCAACAAGATCAACCGCCAAGCCATACTCTTCGAACAACTCCCACTCTTCAGCAAGGGCGACCGGAAGAGAGCCCATCCCCGGAGGAAGGCTAATACGAAGTTGAGGAAGATCAGCGCCCAAGGCACATGAGAAAAACGCCGCAAGAACAGCAAGAGTCGCCGCAAACCTTATTTGGTGACGAATAGAGAACATGTACCTCCCTTCTCAATCAATGCTAGCACCAATCGATTCTATACCCTAGCGCCATATTATAACAAATGCCTTGCCTTCATCACCCAGCTGTGCTATACTAACAATTCATAAGAGGAGGTGTCTGATGACGTTGACATTAGCAACCTACTTAGTTCTTGGTTTCTTCTGGACCTTCTGGATATTTGCATTTTCTGGTTGCTGGAGCGGTTGGTGCGGGTAGACCCCCTAAGAACATTGTCTAAGAACTGATCATAAAGGATTCATGTTGATGAGTCTACGCTTCTGGAAGCGAGGAGAGGTTGTTTGCCTCCTCGCTTTTGTTATTGTCGCTTTAGTTGCTATCACCAGTTGCGGGCAGGGTGGTATTCAAACTGGACTTGATGGCGACCTTTCCGCACAGCTATCTGTCCAAG